>NZ_JAAUWS010000009.1:0-102544 GCF_014694465.1 Vibrio sp. S11_S32
TGATTATATAACTTCCAGTTTTTGGTCTTATAACGAGGTTTTGGCATGAATATCGATGGTTTAGTGGGGAGTAAACGATCTGATCGTCAGTTTCACATTTAGTTCCATCGAATTACGCAACAAAGCCAGTTACCGATCCAACGGAGGATAATGTTAATTTTGATTTTGATGCTAATACAAATGGTAATGAAAGCTTTATAGTTCCAGACGATGCAGACGATGCAGACGATGCAGATGATGATCGCGCTATGCCATTTGATACTGCTCCTGATTTCCGTTATGGCCGCATGACGTTGGATAATGTCAGTGGCCCGCAAGGTGGTTCGGTCCAAGTTCCGTTGCGCGCTGAGTACTGGAATGGTAAGTCTTTTGTTCGCAATGAGGACGATAGCGGCAGTGATTTTGATGCCAGTATTTATTGTGTGATGAGCAATGTAGAGAATAGCAGCGCAGCGTTAAGCAGTGATCCAGAAGGAGTGGAAAGCGTTGTGACTGGTAGCAGTGATATTGTTAATGCTGAACAAGCCAATAGTCAGCGTGAAATGGCGCGAATATTTTTACGTCAAGGCGATGACTCGATAGGGATGAACAGCGCTTTGCCTTTACCCGACGCTACATTAAATCAAACCCAGTGTGGTGACTGGAGTGCCAAAAGAGACGATGATGAACAAGCTCAACCTTGGCTACAATTTAACTGGCGTAACTTAGGCGATGAAGACCCTCGACGGTAGTGAACTTTGGTGCTTACCGAGGTAACGACCGAATAATTTACCGTGGTGAGCCGAACTTAATTGCCTATTAATGGTCTTTTATTTACTAATAATTATAAAAATTAACCTCATTGAGTTAACTTTTTGTAAGAATACGCACTATTGTTAGGTGGTTGGTGGTTATTACTTGCCGACAGTGCGAGGCATTGGTACATTTAGCACAATTTTATTTCCTTCTATTGCTCTTAGGATAACGAAGAATATGTTTAAGAAACTTCGTGGTATGTTTTCGAATGATCTTTCTATCGATCTTGGTACTGCTAACACCCTCATTTATGTAAAAGGTCAAGGCATCGTTCTTGATGAACCTTCTGTTGTTGCGATCCGTCAAGATCGTAACGGTACCACTAAAACGGTTGCTGCAGTCGGTCATGAAGCCAAGTTAATGTTAGGTCGTACTCCTGGCAATATCTCAGCTATTCGTCCAATGAAAGATGGCGTAATTGCTGACTTCTACGTGACTGAAAAAATGCTACAGCACTTCATCAAACAAGTGCACGATAACAGTGTATTAAAACCTAGCCCACGTGTATTAGTATGTGTTCCTTGTGGTTCTACCCAAGTTGAACGCCGTGCTATTCGTGAGTCAGCATTAGGTGCGGGCGCGCGAGAGGTTTATCTTATCGATGAACCAATGGCTGCGGCAATTGGCGCTGGTCTGCGCGTGTCAGAGCCAACCGGTTCTATGGTGGTCGATATTGGTGGTGGTACGACCGAAGTTGCGGTTATTTCACTAAATGGTGTGGTGTATTCCTCTTCTGTTCGTATCGGTGGTGATCGTTTTGATGAAGCGATCATTAACTACGTTCGTCGTAACTACGGCAGCTTAATTGGTGAAGCCACAGCAGAAAAAATCAAACACGAAATTGGTTCAGGCTACCCTGGCGATGAAGTGCTTGAAATGGAAGTGCGCGGTCGTAACCTAGCGGAAGGTGTTCCACGTAGCTTTACCTTGAATTCAAATGAAATACTAGAAGCATTGCAAGAGCCACTTTCGGGTATTGTTTCTGCGGTCATGGTTGCTCTTGAGCAATGTCCGCCAGAACTTGCTTCTGATATCTCTGAAAACGGTATGGTATTAACCGGTGGCGGCGCGCTACTAAAAGATATTGATCGTTTATTGATGGAAGAAACCGGTATTCCTGTTGTTGTTGCTGACGAACCCCTTACCTGTGTTGCATTGGGTGGTGGTAAAGCGTTAGAAATGATTGATATGCACGGTGGTGATCTTTTCAGTGAAGAATAATCTTCTGATTGATAAAGAGACTGGCTTGTTTGCATGAAATTGATTTTTGGCCGCGGCCCATCCTTACAGTTGCGATTATTCTTCGCATTGGTTGTATCTGCTAGCTTAATGCTGGCAGATAGTCGTTTAGATACCTTTTCTCACGTCCGTTATTTACTCAATAGTACGGTCTCGCCTCTGCAATATACGGCTAACTTACCTCGCAGTATGTTTGACGGTATGTATGAGCGTTTTAATAGCCTCAAAACGTTGGTAGATAACAATAATGCGTTAAAAAATGAGGTGCTAATCTTAAAAAGTGATGCCTTATTATTAAAGCAATATAAAGAAGAAAATACGCATTTACGTGAGTTATTAGGTTCGCCTTACGTACGTGATGAAAAGAAAATCGTCACCGAAGTTATGGCGGTCGATTCTTCACCTTACAGTCATCAAGTAGTGATCAATAAAGGTCGCACTGATGGTGTCTATGAAGGCCAACCGGTGATTAATGAAAAAGGTATCGTCGGCCAAATAATTAATGTTTCAGCACATAACAGTCGCGTATTGTTACTTACCGACAGTAATAGCTCTATCCCGGTACAAGTTTTAAGAAATGATATTCGGGTGATTGCATCGGGCAGTGGCGATATTGATTCAATTCAATTGGAAGATGTTCCTACAAGTACTGATATTCAAACTGGCGATTTGTTAGTCACTTCTGGCCTTGGTGGTCGTTACCCTGAAGGTTATCCTGTTGGGTATGTCACTAGCGTTAAGAATGATAATCGTCGTCCCTTTGCTGAGATCAAGGCCAAACCGGTAGTAGAATTTGATCGTTTGCGCTATTTACTTTTAGTGTGGCCCGATCAAGCCCGTCAACAGCAAGCTCAAACCATATTGAAATCCGATCAGGCGGTGAATAATGAGCAATAATATTCTCCGTACCAAAGTCATTATTTGGTGTTCATTGCTGATAGCCTTAATTTTTCAAGCCATTCCTTGGCCTGGTCCATTAGAGATGCTGCGCCCAAGTTGGGTTATTTTAATTATCAGTTATTGGATTTTAGCCCTGCCACATCGAGTGAATGTAGGATCGGCATTAATTGTTGGCCTACTGTGGGATTTGGTGATTGGTTCTACGCTCGGTATTCATGGCTTAGTGATGTCAATTGTGGCGTATATTGTGGCGTTGAACTTCCAAGTTCTTCGTAACATGGCGCTATGGCAACAAGCGGTCGTGATTGGTTTAATTACAGTATTAGCTGAATTTATTGAGTTTTTTGGTGAGTTTTTGATAACCGATGTTCATTTTGATGCCCACTACTTATGGGCAGGCTTAGTGAATGCAATTCTATGGCCGTGGATGTTCTTGTTATTAAGACGCTTCCGCCGCCATTGGCATATGCGTTAAAAGCAGATTCCCTATCTGCTCGTTCGACTCGCGTATGGAATGACGTTTTTATTGTTCCACTCGCGTATCGAATGACACATTTTAAGCTAAATATAATCCACCTCACCGAGGCTCCGTATGTCTTCTTCATTTCTTCTCGCTTCAGGTTCACCACGCCGTAAAGAGCTGCTCACTTTGCTGGGTTATCAATTTGATATTATCATCCCCAATATAGAAGAGCAGCAGCAACCAGAAGAACGTCCACAAGATTATGTGGCGCGTTTGTCGCGTGAAAAAGCTCAAGCCGGATTAGTGTTATCTCAAGTGCAAAACCCTCAATTATCGTTGCCTGTACTCGGGGCAGATACTATCGTTGTGATAGATCAACAAGTATTAGAAAAGCCAGTCGATTACAATGATAGCAAACGTATGTTGCAACAGCTTTCCAACCGCAAACATCAAGTTATGACTGCGGTCACGGTAGCAACCGAGCAAAAATTTAAAACAACAACCGTAATCACAGACGTGTGTTTCAAACCACTAACAGAAGCAGAAATACAAGCCTATTGGCACAGTGGTGAACCGTGTGATAAAGCGGGCAGTTATGGTATTCAAGGTATTGGAGGACGTTTCGTTTCTCGAATCGAAGGTAGCTATCACGCCGTGATGGGGTTACCTTTAATGGAAACCGATTTGCTGTTAAGTGATTTCCTATAAGATTATGAGGCGCACATGAGTGTAAGTGCAGAGTTATTAATAAATGTCACCCCAAGTGAAACCCGAGTTGCGATGATTGAGTTTGGGCAATTGCAAGAAGTACACATTGAGCGTGAAGCTCGCCGAGGCATTGTTGGCAATATTTATAAAGGCAAGGTCAGTCGAGTATTACCTGGTATGCAAGCGGCATTTGTCGATATTGGTTTAGATAAAGCGGCGTTCTTACATGCCTCAGATATCGTACCGCATACGGAATGTGTGGCGGAAAACGAAAAGAAACAATTTCAAGTATTAGATATTTCGCAACTGGTACGCCAAGGGCAAGATATTGTGGTGCAAGTGGTGAAAGATCCGCTTGGTACCAAAGGAGCACGTTTAACCACCGATATTACACTCCCTTCTCGTTATCTAGTATTTATGCCAGGGGCTGCACATGTTGGGGTGTCTCAACGTATTGATGATGAAGCTGAACGTAATCGCTTAAAGAAAATTGTTTTACCTTATTGTGATGATAATGGTGGTTTTATTATTCGTACCGCAGCAGATGCCGCTGACAGCGATGAATTAGCCCAAGATGCTGCATTTCTAAAACGGTTATGGCAGAAAATCATTGAGCGTCGCAGTAAATATAAAAGTAAAACCATGCTGTATGGTGAGCTTGGTCTGGCTCAGCGAATTTTACGCGACTTCGTTGGCACTGAAATTACTAAGATTCAGGTCGATTCGCGTTTAGCGTTTGAAAGCCTGCAAGAGTTTACCACTGAATATGTGCCAGAGTTAACCGAGCGTTTAGAGTTGTACGGTGGTGATAAACCGATTTTTGACTTGTACGATGCGGAAAATGAAATTCAACGTTCGCTCGATCGTAAAGTCGAACTAAAATCTGGCGGCTATTTGATCATCGATCAAACCGAAGCCATGACCACGGTTGATATAAATACCGGCGCATTTGTTGGGCGTCGTAATTTAGAAGACACGATTTTTAATACCAATGTTGAAGCCACTCAGGCTATTGCTCGTCAGCTTCGTTTACGTAATTTGGGCGGTATCATCATTATCGATTTTATTGATATGATGGAAAATGAGCACCGCCAACGTGTTATTCTATCATTAGAGCAAGCGTTAGCGACAGATCGAGTGAAGACCAATATTAATGGTTTTACTCAATTAGGCTTAGTGGAGATGACTCGTAAAAGAACACGCGAGAGTATTGAACATGTTCTATGTGGTGGTTGCCCAACCTGCAAAGGTCGCGGCACAGTCAAAACGGTTGAGACGGTTTGTTTTGAAGTATTACGTGAAATTACTCGAGTTAACCGTGCTTATGATGCAGATAACTTTGTGGTGTATGCAGCGCCAGCGGTAGCAGAAACATTGCAAGGTGATGAATCACACGCCTTGGCTGAGCTAGAAGTCTTTATTGGAAAACAAGTGAAAATTCAAATTGAGCCTTTGTATGTACAAGAGCAATTTGACGTTGTCATGATGTAATGGAGTAAGCTGTGACCTTTGCCACCCGCCTTTGGCGTTCTTTATTATGGATAGTATTAACTGGCGCGGTTTTATTGGCGGTCATCGTCATAGCTTTGCGTGTTTTTCTGCCTAACCTCAATCAATACCGTGGAGAAATTGAATCTAAAATCTTTCAATCTACGGGTGTTCAGGTACAAGTTGGAAGCATTAAAGGTTATTGGGAAAACCTGACCCCTTCTTTAGCGTTAAAAAATGTAAAGGTTGTTTTACCTGGTGAGCAAGTCCCGATTGTTACCGTTGGTCGAAGCGATCTTAAATTGGATCTCTATTCTTCATTGATTCATTGGCAGCCAAAATTAGATAACGTTACCATTCAAAGTCTGCAAGCCGATGTTAGCCGCTGGTCGATCATTCCAAATAAAGACGAACCATCAAAGGCGGTAGAAACTGAATCAAGTAATCCTAAGTTATTAAAACAAATTAAAGATGTTTTTTTAAAGCAATTAGGTTCATTTTCGGTGCTCGACTCGTCGGTGATCTATTTAGCCCCGAGTGGGGATGTTCGTCAGTTAGATATTGACCGTTTACGCTTCCAAAATAATAACAACCATCACAAGGCTGAAGGAGTGTTAAGTATTGCTGGGGTCAATTTAAATAAAGTTTCAGTGATTGCCAATTTTACCGAACATGGTGACCTTCGCTATCTCGATGGGGATTTTTTTGTCTCGGCACAAAATATCCGTATTACCCCATGGATGACGAAATTCTTGAAAGAGAGAACTACTATTCATTCAGGTAGAGTCAGTGTCAATGGCTGGCTAACCTTAAAACAAGGCAAGCCAACCGATGCATTGGTAGAGTTGCAATCCTCTAATTTACGCTGGGGCGAGGATAAAACTGCTCACCAATTAGTGATTAATCATGGCGTGCTAAAACTTAAACCAGTGAATAAAGGCTGGGCGGTTCAAGGTCAGCAATTTGATATTCAAACCGATGGTAAAACATGGTTAGCGCCGAAGTTTTCCCTTGATTGGCAACCTAAAACCTTTGCGATTAATGTGTCTCAAATAGAAGTGGATAAACTCACGCCTTTTGTTACCTTGCTTGCCGATCAAAAATCAAACGATGACTTTATTAAGCAACTTCAACCTACGGGATTATTAACCGATATTCGGGTTGATATTCCGCGCGATCAAAAAAAATTGACCTATTCTGCCACCTTGACCGATGGCAGCATCAAGCAACACGATTTGCTGCCTGGTTTTCATAAGCTGAGTGCCAAGATTAGTGGTAATAAAAATACCACCTCAATTAAAGCCAGTATCAAAGATGATGAACTGCCTTATGGTGAGGTATTCCAAGCCCCGTTACGTATCAAAGATAGCGCCGTTAATTTAGTGTGGCAAAGCGATAATAGTGGTTGGAAGTTATGGGCTGATAAAGTGGAAGTCAGTACGCCAGATCTAAAAGCAGTCGGGGCATTTAGGTTGGACTTCCCCAAAGAAAAATCCCCATTCCTCTCTTTTTATGCTGAAGCTGATGTACTTAATGCGGGTGAAACTTGGCGTTATTTGCCGACATTAGCATTAGGGCGCGATCTGACCGATTATTTATCCGCAGCGATCCAAGGCGGCACCGCGAAAACAGCAAAACTGATTTGGTATGGCCCATTAAGTACCTTCCCTTATCATAATCATGATGGAATATTTCAAATCGGGGTTGGACTTAAAAATGCCAAATTTAGTTTCGATACCGCATGGCCTGCGATCACTAATTTACAGTTGAATTTATTATTTGAAAATGACGCTATGTATTTGGATTCTCATTCCGCTAAATTAATGGGAGTGGACGCCGAACGCATTACCGGTAAGATCCCAAGCCTTGCACCTGATGGCCACATTGAAATTACCGCTAAAGCCAAAGCTGACGGTAAGGATGTGCGTGATTACATGCTGGCAACCCCGCTAGTGGATTCTGTTGGCGCTGCGCTTTCGGCGGTACAAGTTAGTGGTCCGGTGACATCAACATTTAAACTTAACATTCCATTTGATGGTGGTAATGCTCGAGCTTGGGGTTATGCAGATTTGAAGGATAGCCCGATCTCAGTACAAAGCCCACCGATTGATTTAACCAAAGCATCTGGTCGAATTACTTTTGATAATGATGTAGTTAAAGCAAAAGGTATTAAAGCGAACTTGCTGGATCAGCCAATTTCGCTCGATTTTACTGGGCAAAATCAAGCGGGTGGTTATGGGGTCGATGTTGATGTGTTGGGCGAAACCAGCTTAACTAAGCTGCAAAAAGCTATCCCATCGCCTTGGTTAAAACCGCTTAATGGTAGCGCACCATGGAACCTAAATCTCGATCTGAATCTTAATGATGTTGGCTTTACTTACCAAATAGACAGCCAAGCGGATCTTGAATATGTCACTAGCAGCTACCCTGCGCCATTAGGAAAAGGCTTAGGTTTGAAAGGCAAGGCTAGAATGCAAGCTGCGGGTGATCAAGAACATGTTTCGGCGCGTATTACCTTGCCAACGGCTAAGTATCAAGCCGATATTGATATTCGTCCATCTACGCCAGTGATCAAAGCGAGTAACTTTATTGTCGGTAAAGGGGACTTTAAGGTTAGCCCAATTGGCGGCAATTATTTCGCAATAAATACCCCTAAATTTGATGCTGACAAATGGATTGATTTCTTGATGGATGGTGAGCATAACGTGGCGTTAAAACCGGTCGTACCCGATGCCAAACCAACCATACCCGCCAAGACGTCGCTAAGTAAAACTCAAGCAGCTAAAACGTCAGCAGCTAAAACGCCAGTAAATACGGAAGTTGAAAAGAAAACAGAAAAAGCTGAAATCAATTTCCCAGTACTACCAATGCCAGAAAATGTACACATTACGACTAAGACCTTAAAGTTGGCGGATTTAGATTGGCATAACCTCAAATTTTTAGCGGTACATCAAACCAAGCAATGGCAAATGAACCTCAACAGTAGCGAAGCGGTTGGTTCCGGCCAGTTTGTGAATAAAAAAGATTTACGAGTCAATTTAAGTAGCGCGCATATTTTTGTGCCGCAATGGGAGCAATCGGAAAAGAAAACCTTAATCAGTGATCTTGGTAAGGATGATCCGTTGATCAGTGATTTTGACCGTCAGTTCCATAAGTCGATGCCAAATCTTGATTTGAAAATTTCCGATTTGTGGCTGCAAGGTTATAAAGTCGGCACCGTCAATATGCAAATACAGCACGATAAAGACAAGTTAGTATGGAAGACCTTAGATTTAAAAACCGGCTCTAACCACTTGAAGTCCAGCGGCTGGTGGCAATTGGCCGGCGATAAAAGCCATTCTAACTTTAAGGTCAACTTAACCGGAGATAATAACTCCGAGGTGATGGCGCGTTTTGGGATCAGCTCAGGTGTGCAAAAAGCCTCGTTTGTTATTGATACTTCCGCCGATTGGGATGGTGCGCCTTGGTCAATGAAGACTGATACTTTACAGGGCAATTTATCCAGTGAGTTTAAAGATGGTGTGATCACCGATGTCAATGGCGCGGCGCGTCTACTCGGCTTATTTAGCTTAGATTCTATTATTCGCAAAATGAAGCTCGATTTCACCGGCGTATTTGATGATGGTATGACCTTTGATTCGATTAAAGGCACCGGAAAAATGAAGAAAGGGGTATTCGTCACTAATGACTTAGTGATGGATGGTTCGGCAGGGGATCTAAAATTACGTGGTTCAGCGGATTTAAACACTCGCTTAGTCGATGCTGAAGTCACTTTTTATCCAGATTTAACCTCCAGTATTCCCATTGTGGCAGCGTTTGCGGTTACCCCACAAGCCGCCTTAGCCGTCTTTGCCTTAACCAAAGTTTTATCGCCAGTGGTGGATGTATTTACCAAGGTGCAATACTCAATCAAAGGCCCGCTCGATGCGCCAGATGTAAAAGAAATCTCGCGTAGTAAGGGTGAGTACAAGCTAAACGAAGACAAGAAATAACCCCCCTGGTACTTAAAGCGGTAATCTTATTATCTAAGTTACAGCTTCGATTACTTTGGGCATAGGTTATTATTATCATCTAAGAAGCAATACGGCGATCGAGTTCTAAGGAAAGGAGCGGACCATGGCAAAGGTAGGGTTAATCCAAATGACTTCAGGCCCCGATCCTGAGGTAAATTTGAACAGCATTGAAGCTGAACTCAACATATTACAACAACAGCAAGTAGCTTGGGCGATCGTGCCTGAAAATGCCTTGGTGTTTGGTTGTAAGTCTGATTACCGCAAGTTTGCAGAGCGCTTAAATAATGGCCCTATCCAAGCCCAATTAGCCCAATTGGCCAAGCAATATCAAATGTGGTTAGTGGTGGGTTCGTTTCCTATCCAAGATGGCGATGAAATCAAAACCACTTGCTTGGTATTCTCTGCTTGTGGAAGCTTGCATGCTGATTACGATAAATTGCATTTGTTCGATGTCGATGTAGCGGATGCTCATCACAATTATCGAGAGTCTGATACTTTCTTGGCGGGTAATAGAGTCGTGGTAGCGCAAACTCCTTTTGCCAATATCGGTTTATCTATTTGTTATGACGTGCGTTTCCCATCATTATTTAATGCATTAAGGCAACAAGGTGCGCAAGTGATTGTGGTGCCAGCCGCCTTTACCAAACCGACCGGACAAGCACACTGGCAAGTATTATTACGCGCGCGAGCGATTGAAACCCAATGCTGGATTGTGGCGGTCGGGCAAACCGGAATTCACCCTTGCGGACGAGAAACATGGGGTCATTCAATGGTGGTTGATCCGTGGGGCAATATTGTTGCCAGTTTATCCGAGACAGCCGGACACTTAATCGTTAACATTGATACCAAATTAAATGAAGATATTCGAACCCGTATGCCGGTTATGCAGCATCAACGATTCGACTGTCAGCTAATTACTCGGTCTGAAAAAAACACATCGACAGACCCAAAGAACTAACAGAGCACCTATGACTTTAAATACAGTAGAGCAAGCATTATTAGCCCCAACAGGGTTAACCGACAGTGATATTCAACATACACTAGAAAGTATTGCCACTCGTCAAATTGATTATGCCGATGTGTATTTTCAATCGAGCTGGCATGAGTCTTTGGTGCTAGAAGATAGCATCATTAAAGATGGTTCATTTAATATTGACCGAGGGGTGGGTATTCGCGCTATCTCAGGTGAAAAAACCGGTTTTGCTTATTCCGATCAAATCGATCTTAATGGTTTAAAACAAAGTGCTATTGCCGCGCGTGGTATCGCTCAACAAGGTCAATCGGCCAGTGTTAAAGCGTTTTCAAAAGTGGTGACGCCGCAAACGTATCAAGCGGTTAATCCATTAGACAGCTTGGATAAGCAGCAGAAGATTGAATTACTAAAAGAGATTGATGCGTACGTTCGCAGTAAAGAGCCGCTGATCCAAGAAGTCTCTGTCAGCATTAATGGCGTTTATGAGCAAGTGTTAGTCGCGGCTACTGATGGGACTTATGCTGGTGATGTGCGTCCTTTAGTACGTCTATCCATTAGCGTGTTAGTGCAACGTGGTGATAAACGTGAACGTGGTAGCGCAGGTGGTGGCGGTCGTTATGGTTATCAAGCGTTTTTACAACAAGATGGCGATAAATCGGTGGCGCTGCATTTTGCTGATGAAGCCATTCGTCAAGCATTGGTTAATTTAGATGCCGATGAAGCTCCGGCTGGCACCATGCCAATTGTTTTGGGCGCAGGTTGGCCGGGGGTGTTATTGCATGAAGCAGTAGGGCATGGTTTGGAAGGGGATTTTAACCGTAAAGAGTCATCGGTTTTCTCGGGTAAACTTGGCCAGAAAGTGACATCAGATCTGTGCACCATTGTGGATGATGGCACTTTAAAAGATCTACGCGGCTCAATTAATATCGATGATGAAGGCGTGGCAGGACAATACAATACCTTGATCGAAAATGGAGTATTGAAAGGTTATATGCAAGATAAGCACAATGCCGGTTTAATGGGCGTGGCGCCAACCGGTAATGGTCGTCGTGAATCTTATGCGCATTTACCAATGCCGCGCATGACCAATACCTACATGCTGCCAGGTGAGCATACCCCAGAAGAAATCATTTCAACCATCAAAAAGGGCTTATACGCGCCTAACTTTGGTGGCGGACAAGTCGATATTACTTCAGGTAAGTTTGTGTTCTCAGCTTCAGAAGCGTATTTAATTGAAGATGGTAAAATCACTCGCCCAGTGAAAGGCGCAACCTTAGTCGGTTCGGGCATTGAAGCGATGCAGCAAGTGTCTATGGTCGGCAATGATTTGGCGATTGATAAAGGCGTTGGCGTGTGTGGTAAAGCTGGACAAAGCGTGCCAGTGGGCGTAGGTCAACCGACGTTGAAGCTAGATGCAATTACCGTAGGTGGTACGCAGTAAAAGCGAGATTCCCTGTCTATTCGCTTAGGCTCACGCATGGAATGACGTGGTTTTTTCTATGGCATTAACTCAGGGTTACAGCGACTTACAGCTAAAATAGGCGTCATCTCGGAAGCGAGGCACGAGTTATCCGTGATCTGCTTTGTTGTAATTTTTGCTATGGTGTTAACGCCGTTGTGCTTAAGAATATAGCCATAAAAAAAGCGATCCTTGTAGGATCGCTTTTTTGTTGCTCGCATTTACGGATATCTTAAAACCCGAAAATATTAAAACTGAAAACCGGTAAAAACCAGCCTTCTAAAGATCGTTTTGTTCGAGCTTTTTCTCTGCCGCTTCTTCTTTCAATTCTTTTAGGATTTGGAAGATTTCACGCGATGCTTTTGGCGGCTTATTGCTGCCTTTTTCTTTTTGCGCTTGGCGAGCCAATTGACGTAAGCGTTGGCGATCAGCGTTTGGATATTCTGCCATTACTTCTTCAATCGCAGGATCAACATCGACCACGATGCGATCACGCGTTTGCTCTAGCTTGTGCAATTCTGCAGTCGCTTGTGAGTGCTTGTTACGCAGTTTATCCAGCTCAGCTTGAATTGGCGCAGGATCAATCTGACGCATCAATTTGCCAATGTATTGCAGTTGACGACGTTTCGCTTCGTTTTTGAAGCGTTGTGCATTGTCGATAGCATGGCGTAAATCATCACTGATCGGAAACTTATCTAACGATGATGCTTTTAAGCCAACTAACTCTTCGCCCAATGCTTGCAAGGCGTTCATATCTTCTTTCATCTCGGTTTTACTGACCCAGATGATTTCCTCTTCTTCTTCCCAAGGCGCTTTTTGATTCTTACGAGCCATAATTTTCTACTTATTTGGTGAACTTACTGGGTATTTTAGCAAGAATTATGGGGATAAAGTGAAAAGCTTGTTATTCTAAGCGTAATTAATTCAAAAAAAGATGAATAAGACTCGTTATGGACGCAAAACAACAGATCGCTCAACAGAAAATTGAATTAGAAATCGCAGTATCAAAAGCATTGGAAATGGCGAAAGTCAGCGCCGATGCGGTTGAAGTGGCGATCACAAAAACGACTGGTATCAGTGTTTCTAGCCACGACTGCGAAGTGGAGAACGTTGAATTTAATAGTGACGGTGCATTAGGCATTACGGTGTATCGCGATCATTGCAAAGGCAGTGCATCGACATCGGATTTAAGTGATGCCGCGATTCAAAAAGCGGTTGAAGCGGCGTTAGATATTGCACGTTATACTTCAAAAGATCCGTGTGCGGGACCGGCTCCAAAAGAATTGATGGTAAAAGAAATTCTAGACTTGGATTTATTTCACCCTGATGAGCCCAACCCTGATCATGCGGCAGAGTTGGCTATTCGTGCGGAACAAGCGGCACTAGCTTATAGCGATAAGATCAAACAAAGTGATGGCGCAAGTTATGACAGCCATTACGGTATTCGTGTTTATGGTAACAGCCACGGTTTGATTGCCAGCAATGCTTCTAGTCGTCACAGTTTAAGCTGTAGCGTGATTGGCGCAGGCAAAAATGGCGAGATGGAACGCGATTACAGTTACACCATGGCGCGTCATAAAGGTGCCCTGTGGACTCCAGAACAAGTTGGTTTGGAGGCGGCAGAAAAAACCGTTAGTCGTTTGGATGCGCAGCGAGTAAAAACGGGTCAATATCCGGTGTTATTTCAAGCCGATGTCGCCACCGGTTTGCTTGGCCATTTAGTGATGGCGATCAGCGGCGGCAATTTATACCGTAAATCATCATTTTTGCTTGATAAACTGGGTGAGACTATTTTACCTGAGTGGTTTAATGTGGCTGAAAAACCGCATGTACTGCGTGGTTTAGCCTCGAGTGCATTTGATAGTGAAGGGGTCTTTACCCAAGATAAACAAATCATTACTGATGGCGTGTTATCGACTTACCTACTTACTAGTTATGCAGCGCGTAAGATGAATATGACTCCAACAGGGCACGCCGGTGGCATTCACAACTGGTTTGTGCAAACTAACGGCCCAGACTTTGCTGGTATGCTTAAAATGCTAGGTACTGGCCTTGTGGTGACAGAGTTGATGGGCCAAGGCGTCAATATGGTGACTGGTGATTATTCTCGCGGCGCGGCGGGTTTCTGGGTTGAAAATGGCGAAATCCAATTCCCAGTGTCTGAAATTACCATTGCCGGTAACTTACAGAATATGTTTACCAATATGGTTGCGGTTGGCAGTGATATTGAAACGCGCTCACAAATTCAAACGGGGTCAATTTTGATTGAATCAATGAAAGTCGCGGGTGAATAAAACGTTGGCGGTTTAATCTAAATCGGCGTCATCTCGGTACGAGGGACGAGTTAGATAAATTCTCGTCCCGTGTTTTGTTTAAATTAAATTCAGCTTAATCATCAAACTGGCTAAGCCTAAGAACGCCGACAAGCCCACCATATCGGTAACCGTCGTGAGCGCCATTCCTCCGGCCAGAGCAGGATCAATGTTCATCTTTTTGAGTAATATTGGAATACTTACCCCAGCAATACCGGCGGCTAATAGGTTGGCAAGCATAGCAACCGACATAATTAAGCCCAGCACAATACTGCCTTTCCATAGCATCACGATACCACCAATAATGATGGCCCATAAGATACCATTCAGCAGACCAATCGCGGCCTCTTTGAACAGTAAAGAGCGTTGGTTGGTGCTACCGATGTGACCCAAGGCTAAACCACGAATAACCAGCGCGACGGTTTGATTACCGGCCACACCACCCATTGATGGCACTATGGTCATTAATACCGCCACCGATGCCATTTGCGCTAATGTACCTTCAAACATATTCGATACCGATGCGGCGGCCAGTGCAGCCAGTACATTGGCACCGAGCCAGATACTACGCCGACGAACGGACTTTACTACAGGGGCAAAGGTATCTTCATCATCATCCAAACCCGCCATACTCATCATCGAGTGCTCGGCATCTTCACGGATAACATCGACCACATCATCGATGGTGATACGACCGACTAAGATCCCATTAGCATCGACCACAGGGGCAGAAACCCAATTACGACGTTCGAACAAACTGGCGACATCGGTATCACTGGTATCGACCGAAATAGCTTCATCCGCATCTTCCATAATATCGACGATCGGGGTGTCGGTTTGGGCGGTTAAGAGATCGGTTAAAGACAGATGTCCGGATAATTTGTTGTCACTGTCGACCACATAAAGTGCATCGGTATTTTCAGGTAATTCGCCTTTCATGCGCAAATAACGCAATACCACATCGACATCAACGTCACTACGAATGGTAATAACGTCGGTGTTCATTAACCCACCGGCAGAGTCTTCTGGGTAAGACAGTGCAGTTTCAACCCGTTGACGATCGGCGCTGTCCATTTGGTCAAGCACTTCACGCGAAATATCATCTGGCAGACTACGCAGTACATAAGCGACATCATCGGTATCCATGCCTTCAGTGGCTTCGGCCAGTTTTTCTGGCGCCATTTTGGATACGATATTATCTTTTATATCTTCCGACAGTTCGTCGAGGATCTCACCGTAATCTTCTGGATCAGTCAGTTGCCATAAAACATCACGGCTTTTATGTGGTGAGGCTTCGAGAAGATGGGCAATATCTTCTGGTTCCATATCCTGTAGTTGACGACGGACATGGACAAAACGACCTTCTTCGATCGCTTCGCTAACTTCTTGGAGGGTTTGGTGGGTGAGTTCAAACTCTAATTGTTCAGCCATGCAGTCCTCCAAAAAGAAAAATAAAAAGGTGAGGGGGGCCAAATAGTCGGCGACTTGTGAGCTGAATCTTAGCGTAATTGTGGTCGAATTGTCATTTCTTTCCTGCTGTTAGGTAAAAAAAATGAACCGGAATTAGATATCTTGGCGAGGTTTATTCATCTTCGTCGAATTTTTGTTCAATTAATCCACAAACCGCTTCCAGTGCTTGTGATGCTTGTGGGCCCTTGGCTTGAATCGTCACATGCTGACCTTGGGATGATTCGAGTAACAATAAGCCCATTACGCCATCGGCGATCACTTCTTTATCACCATTGCCGATCGTCACTTGCGCATCAAAACTTTGCGCGAGTTCAACTAATTTTATTGCCGCGCGAGCATGCAAACCTAATCGATTTTGGATGAGTACCGTTTGGCTACAAGACTCCATTTTAATGGAATTATTTGTGTGAGTGGTTTCATTGGTCGGCATTATCGATTTTTCTCAAGTGAAGTATGACGGATCTGAACTTGATGACCGAGGGCTTTAAAATGCTCGCCTAATTTTTGGGTGATATAAACCGAGCGATGTTTGCCACCAGTACAGCCGATAGCCACGGTTAAGTAACTGCGATTGTTTTTCTCAAGTAAGGGTAACCACTGACTAATAAATTGTTCAATGCTGTTGTTTAGATCTAATACGTCCGGCTGAGCTTCAAGGAATTCAATGATAGGTTGATCTAAGCCAGTGAGGGGGCGTAACTCTGGCAACCAATGAGGATTGGGCAAAAAGCGCACATCAAAGACATAATCAGCGTCATTAGGCAGGCCAAATTTAAAGCCAAATGATTCAAATACCATTACCAGATCTTTTGATTCTCGGCCTTGAACGCGGATCCGAACCGTTTCGCTCAGTTCGTGCAGAGACAGGTTACTGCTGTCTAACACCAAATCAGCTTCTTCTTTTAAATTAAGTAACAGGTTTTTTTCTAGCTCAATCGCTTGTTCGAGTGAGCGCTGTTCGCCGAGGATAGAAAGAGGGTGTAAACGTCGGGTTTCACTATAACGTTTTAATAAGGTTTCGGCATTGGCATCTAAAAACAGCACATTAACATCATGGGTTTGTTTTAGTTGTTGGAGTGTGAGAGAGACTTCGGTTGGATCTTGCGGTAAGTTGCGGATATCAATGCTGACCGCGACATTTTGTTCGCTACTTCTTACCGAGGCAACAAATTCATCCAGCAAGTTTACTGGCAAGTTATCAACACAATAATAACCAAGATCTTCCAGTACTCGTAAGGCGACACTTTTGCCTGCACCAGATTGACCGCTGACCACAATAATACGCATATTACTGCTGTGTTCATTGTTCACATCCGGATGATGAGATTCGCTTTGCATGATTAACCTTGCATCATTATGTCGTAGAGTTCTTGATCGGACTGAGCGTGACGCAGTTGTTTTAGCGTCGCTTTGTCATTAAGTTTTTCTGCCATCAGTGCCAATGTTTTTAAATGTGTTTTGCATTGTGCATCAGGGACTAATAACGCAAAAAGGATATCCACTGGGCGGTTATCTATAGCGTCAAAATCAATTGGTTGTTCACATTGTAGTAGGACGGCAATTGCTTGATCGCTGTCTAAAATACGGCCGTGCGGGATGGCGATACCATTACCTATGCCAGTGGTGCCAACCTTTTCTCGGTTTAGCATACACTCGAATAAGTAAGTAGAGTCGAGGCCAATGCGAGTGGCAGCCAGTTCGCTGATCAACTCTAAAGCGCGTTTTTTACTGGTACACTGGACTGCGCTTTTGCTGCAGTCCAGAGAAAGTACTTCATTTAATTGCATAGTTAGTGATTACTCAGTTTCTCTTTGTGTTTGTTTAATTGACGGCTCAGTTTATCGACCAATTCATCAATTGAAGCATACATGTTTTCATTTTGTGATGAGGCGTGTATTTCTCCACCATTGACGTGTAAGGTCGCCTCTGCAATTTGTTGTTGTTTCTCCACCCGCAATACGACATGGGTATTGTTTATATGTTCAAAGAATCGCTCTAGCTTTTGAAACTTAGTATTCACGTAGTCGTTGAGTGCATCTGTTAGATCGACATGGTGTCCGGTAATATTCATTTGCATAGACATTTCCTTTTGTTTGCCGGTGTTATGAGAAATTAATTATCTACATCAGTCGCTTCCGTTGACTTGAAGGGGCAATGTGAAGCGATTCTCGGTATTTAGCAACGGTACGGCGTGCGACTTGAATACCTTGCGCGACTAATAGGGTCGCAATTTTATTGTCACTTAATGGCTTCTTAGTGTCTTCTTCTGCCACCAGTTTTTTGATCAGTGCGCGAATGGCGGTCGATGAACATTCGCCGCCCGCTTCGGTACTGACATGGCTTGAGAAGAAATACTTCAATTCAAAAATACCACGCGGGGTATGCATGTATTTTTGGGTGGTGACGCGTGAAATGGTGGATTCATGCATATCAACATCGAGTGCGATATCATTGAGCACCATAGGTTTCATCGCTTCCTCACCATACTCAAAGAAATCTTGTTGATGTTCAACAATACAACGTGCGACTTTGAGCAAGGTCTCATTTCTGCTTTCTAAACTTTTAATTAACCATTTAGCTTCTTGAGTATGGGCGCGAATGTATTGGCTGTCTGGGTTATTGCCTTTAGCCATTGCCGCATACTGCTGATTCACCTTTAAGCGTGGCACACTGTCGGGGTTTATGGAAACCGTCCACTTACCTTTTTCTTTAAAAACCGACACATCCGGCACAACGTATTCGGTATCATCGGGTGTGATGCTATTACCTGGGCGAGGATCGAGCTGTTGGATCAGTTGCAATACCTGCTTTAATTCATCTTCTTTTAATTTGGTATCGCGATAAATCAGTCGATAATCTCGATTGCCAAGTTGATCGATATGCTGTTCCAGTAGCATCTTGGCTTGAGTTAACCAAGGGGTATCTTGAGGAAAAGTGGCCAGTTGTAATAATAAACATTCTTGTAGATTGCGTGAGGCGACACCTAGCGGATCAAATTGTTGGATCCGCTTTAATACTGCCGTGATCTCATCGATTTCAATTTCTATGTCGCCTAAGCTTTGTTGAATATCTTCAAGAGACTCGGTCAGATAGCCGAAATTATCGAGACCATCTAAAATCGCGTAAGCAATAGTGCGATCGGTTTCACTAAAAGGGGTAAGCTCTAATTGCCAAGCAAGATAATCATGCAAGGTTTCGGTGGTTTCGCCTTGGTAGATAGGTAATTCAGCTTCCGAACTTATGCCTGTGCTGCCAGTATTGGCGCTGTAGATATCTTCCCAACTGGCGTCAATAGCAAGATCTTCGCTAATATTGGATTGTTCAAATTGTTCTGAACTGTCCGGCACTTCGGCTTCGTTGAATTCACTCTCGCTGGTGGTAGCGGATTCTGACTCAGGGCTTGATGGTGTGCTTTCTTCGTTACGGTCTTCTTGTGGCTCTTCCACTTCAAGCAACGGATTTGAGTCGAGCGCTTGTTGGATCTCTTGTTGCAAATCGAGCGTGGATAATTGCAATAAGCGGATCGCTTGCTGCAATTGAGGTGTCATGGTGAGACTTTGACTAAATTTAAGCTGTAATGAAGACTTCATACAATGTCCAGCGCCTTAATAATAGAGTCTCGGTAGCTAAATGTTAGGTGCTAAGTCGTTAAGTACCTAAGTTAAGAAGCTAAGGAAAGTACCATCCTTGATACTTGAGTTGTCGCGATGCTGTTGATTAGCAGAGTTGAGATAAACAGCCTATTAACAAAATAAACCGCCTATAAGCGGAAATCTTCACCTAAGTATACTTTTTTCACTTGCGCGTTATTTAGCACTTCTTCTGGTGTACCATTAGCGATTAAATGCCCTTGGCTCACAATATAAGCATGCTCACACACATCCAACGTTTCACGTACGTTATGGTCGGTGATTAATACACCCAGACCACGGTCACGTAAGTGCTGAATGATCTTCTTGATATCAATAACCGAAATCGGATCGACACCAGCAAAGGGTTCGTCCAATAAGATGAATTGAGGGTTAGCGGCTAATGCGCGTGCAATTTCAACACGGCGACGTTCGCCACCAGAGAGTGCCATACCTGCACTTTTACGAATATGTTGAATACTAAATTCGTTTAATAGATCTTCGAGTCGGTCTTGTTTTTCTTCGCGAGTCAGTTCTTTACGTGTTTGAAGTACCGCTAAGATATTATCTTCAACTGATAATTTTCGAAAAATAGAGGCTTCTTGAGGTAAGTAACCAATCCCCATGCGAGAGCGTTGATGCATAGGTAAAATGCTGATGTCTTCACCATCAATACTAATGGTGCCTTCGTCACGAGACACTAATCCCACTATCATATAAAAAGAGGTGGTTTTACCCGCGCCATTAGGGCCGAGTAAACCGACAATTTGCCCTGATTTTACTTCAAGACCCACATCACTGACGACTTTTCGGTTGCCATAGGTCTTAGCTAATTTTTCAGCTTTTAGCATTGCCATATTATTTAGTACCTACTTGATCGGGTTGCAAAACGGTGGATACACGTTGTCCATCACCACTATCGGCGGTAAGGTTTTGAGCTTTAATCAGATAAGTGATCACTTTACCTTTAATCACGCTATCATCTTGGTGCAGTTCGGCATTGGTGGTCATGATCAGTTTATCGGTCTTGACGTTATATACTAAGGTGTTGGCTTGTCCTTTGAGTAACTTGCCATCATCGGTTTTTTGTGAAAAATGCGATGGTTTGCCATAGCCTTGTAATTCTTCAAGTTGCTGAGTTTTGCTATTACGGATCACGATCAGCTTATCCGCGGTTAAATGAATACTGCCTTGGTCAAGCTCAACATTACCAGTAAACGTCACTTTATTGGTGTTCATATCTAGATGTTGCTTATCCGATTTGATATGAATGGGTTGATGTTGATCGCTGGTCAGCGCCCAAGATGCGTTTGGGATTAATAAGCAAATAAATAAACTAAGGTGTGAGAGTTTCATACTTACCCTGTACTTGGTTAAACAGCGTGGCAATATTGGATTTGAAGTTGCCTTCTAATGCATTGCCGCTATTAGTAAATTGTGGTCCAATCATGAAAACTTTAGTGTCGCTTGAGAAATCTTTACTTTTCAGGTCAATCAACATTTTTTCGGTGTTCATGGTATCAAAACTGGAATCTGGTAGATGGTTTTTAGCCACCACATGCCCGATCAGTGTGAGCTTATGATCTTTATCCAATACCGCAGTATCTGAGTTTACCACCCATTCAACTATTTTACCTTGTTGGTAAATGGTGAGGACCGGCTTATGAAATACGGTGTCGCCACTCTGGGCATAATTCTCGAGGGTGACTGCATAAATTTTATAGTCCCGCGTGCCTTCAAGATTATATTTGACCGAGTTTAAGTCATTACTGGTAAATAATGGATGCTCTTTATCTAAAGTGATCTGGGTTGAATCGCTTGAGGATTTTTGATACAGGTAGTAACCGGAACCACAGGCAATGATGATCAAAATTAAATACATGAGCCGCGAAAAACTCATATGCTTTGCCCTTGGTAGGTTTCGAGTTCATCTCTGGCTTGTAAAATAAGATCGCATACTTCACGCACTGCGCCATGACCACCATTAATATGGGTCACATAGTTGGCGCGTTGAACCAATAGTGGATGCCCATCAGCAACGCTCACTTTTAATGCTACTTTCTCCATTACCGGCCAATCAATCAAATCGTCACCAATGTAGCCAACTTGTTCTGGCTGCAGATTTAGTTTGTCCATGATGTCTTGATAGGCGACGAGTTTATTGTCTTGCCCTTGATAGATGAGTTTAATGCCTAACGCTTGCATGCGATTTTCAACAATTTGAGATTGTCTGCCGGTAATGATCGCGATTTCAATTCCCGCTTGCATTAACGACTTAACCCCGTAACCATCACGAGTGTGAAAAGTTTTGAATTCTTCGCCTTGATTGCCCATGTACACTAAACCATCGGAAAAGACGCCATCAACATCGCAAATCAATAGTTTGATCTGTTTTGCGATCGCGAGGATCTGATTTGAAGCTTGTCCATATGGGGTGAGAGTCATAGAACTCATTACATTACTCCGGCTTTTAATAGGTCGTGCATATTCAGCGCTCCAACTAATTTACCATCTTGACATAGCATTAATCCATTAATGCTTTTTTCTTGCATCATGTTTAGCCCTTCAACCGCCAGTAAATTTGGATTGGCTACGGTTGGTTTTGCGTTCATTACTTGATCTATGGTCGTAGTATGAATATCGATACGTTGATCAAGTAGGCGACGTAAATCCCCATCAGTAAAAATACCCAATAGGGTCATATCAGCTTCAACCACCGCCGTCATACCTAATCCTTTTTGGGAGACTTCAAGCAAGGCATCACGGATTAGTGCGTCTTTAGATACGGTTGGCAACATGTTACCAGTGTGCATAATATCGGTGAGTTTTAATAATAACTTACGACCTAACGCGCCGCCAGGGTGAGAAAGGGCGAAATCTTCGGAAGTAAATCCGCGCGCTTTCATGAGCGCGATGGCTAAGGCATCGCCCATCACTAAGGTGGCAGTGGTGCTGGTGGTTGGGGCTAAATCGAGCGGGCAAGCTTCTTCGGGCACGGTGATTTGCAGATTAATATCGGCCAGTTTCGCCATGTTAGATTCAGGTTTGCCAGTCATGCTGATAATTTTGATATTACGACGCAGCAGCACTGGGTAAAGCGAGAGAATTTCAGATGATTCACCAGAATTTGAAATCGCGATCACAATATCATTGCTGCCAATCATACCGAGATCGCCGTGACTGGCTTCACCGGGATGAACAAAAAACGCCGAGGTGCCTGTGCTGGCAAGAGTGGCCGCAATCTTGTTACCGATATGACCCGATTTTCCCATCCCCATGACTACAACTTTGCCGTCGTTATTCAAAATTAACTCGCAAGCCTGAGCAAAGTGGCTATCAAAATATTGAGCTAGTTGGGTTAACCCTGCCAGTTCAATCGCAAGAACGTCGTTAGCGGCAGCGCAGTAATCAAATGAAGTCGACATGAACACAATCCTAAAAATAATTCAAAGTAGGGAGATCCCTTTGTTACTTAAAGCCGCGTCAAGCTAGGCCTAGTAAAATGGGGAAACTGTCACAAGAGAAATTGCTGTTACTTTATCATGCTCCAACATTGTAAAAAAGGTAACCTTGATAAGCTAAAAAGCAGGTGAACAATATTGCGCCTTCAATACGATTAATAGTACGTGATTTTCCGAGCACCATGATCACGAGTAATACCGAAACACCCAGCATAACCCAAAAATCTCGGCTCATAATGTGTTCGCTGATTGCCGAAGGATGGATTAAGGCTGGTATACCCATTACCGCAAGAATATTAAAGATATTTGAGCCGATGATGTTACCCACCGCCATATCATCTTCACCTTTCATCACACCGGCAATTGATGCTGCTAATTCAGGAAGGCTAGTACCAATCGCAATGATGGTTAAACCAATCACCAGATCACTCATACCAAAATATTTAGCAATAACCACAGCATTATCAACTACTAAATTTGATGAGACGAGTAATAAGACTAATCCGACTACCACCCAGAACAGCGCTTTTTTATTATCGACCCCTTCAGGGATTTCTGATTCTTGTTGTTCAATTAATACGTCATTGGTTAGCTTTTCGTTTTTACTGATCCGTAACATCATTAAAATGAAGCCAATAAATAATACAACTAATGCAATACCTTCATAAAAGCTGAGGTAATTATCCCATAAGATAAAGCCAGAAATAACGGTGACGCCCATCATGAGTGGCAGTTCGCGACGTAAAATAGTTGAACCAATCAATAACGGCTTGATTAGTGCGGTAATACCTAAAATTAACGCAATATTAGCAATGTTCGAACCCAGTACATTACCAATTGCAGTATCGGTTTTACCTGCTAATGCTGCCGCACCCGAAACCATCATTTCAGGCGCTGAAGAGCCCATAGCTAAAATGGTCATACCGATAACCAATGGTGAAATACCCATATTTTTAGCTACAGCCGCTGAGCCATATACGAGTTTATCAGCACTCCACACTAACAATGCTAAGCCAAAAATAAGTAATCCAATCGCAGTGAATAACATGTTTTTTCCTGTAATAAATAGAATTATGTTGTGGTACACCGACTCTAATTGACATTACGCTTCAATAAAATTCAGCATAAAAGCAGTGTTTTGGGGTATTAAATTAGGATTAAATCATAAAGCGCGATTCTGACGTTTAGCGCTTCTAAATGGAAGTGTTTGTAGGTATTTATTCATAATTTATTGTAAATAGGGATTAAAACCTGATACCGGTAGCAAAAATGACTGGCTGACCTAGATTGCAGTGTTAATACACAAACGTGCAGATTACTTTGAATTCAAGCACTGATCACTTATGATGCTTGAGTGTATTGCATTTGTTATTACTTATACAGAGGTCATTATGGAAGATGATTTAATATCCATTCGGTCGATGACCTTTCGTCGTCAACAGCGAGTAATTTTTGATGATATTAGTTTGTCGATCCCCAAAGGAAAGATCACCGCCATCATGGGGCCTTCTGGTATAGGTAAAACCACCTTATTGCGTTTAATTGGCGGGCAAGTGTTGCCTGAAAGTGGGGATATCGACTTTGCTGGCGATAACATCCCGCAATTATCCCGTTCTGAATTATATCGCGTGCGCAAAAAAATGAGCATGTTGTTTCAATCGGGAGCGCTGTTTACCGACATGAGCGTTTTTGATAATGTGGCCTTCCCATTGCGTGAGCATACTGAATTATCCGATGATTTAATCCGAACATTGGTATTACTGAAACTAGAAGCAGTAGGTTTGCGTGGCGCGGCTGAATTAATGCCGAGTGAGCTGTCGGGCGGTATGGCAAGACGCGCCGCACTCGCTCGTGCCATTGCACTCGACCCTGAACTGATCATGTATGACGAGCCTTTTGCTGGACAAGATCCCATCGCAATGGCGGTGCTGGTGGCGCTGATCCAAAGTTTAAATCATGCATTAGGCATTACTTCTGTGGTGGTCTCACACGATGTACCTGAAGTGATGAGCATTGCCGATCATGTCTACTTACTGGCCAATGGCAAAGTGATTGCTCAAGGTTCGCCGCAGCAACTGAGAAATATGGAAGATGAACGTGTTCAGCAGTTTTTAACCGGCAAAGAAGATGGTCCGGTTCCGTTTCATTTCCCCGCCCCGTCACTACAAAAGGATTTATTTGAGCGTGAATAAACCCAAGAAAAATAATAATCGACAGCTTGATTGGATCGCCGATTTAGGGGCCAACAGCCTGCAGTTTTGTCAGTCAGTAGGGCGCGCGTCATTAATGCTGTATGGTGCATTGTGCAGTCGACCTCAGTTTAAAAAAAGTTTTCCGCTATTGATTAAGCAATTGTATGTGATTGGCGTGCAGTCATTGGCGATTATCATGGTGTCGGGATTATTTATCGGTATGGTGTTGAGCCTGCAAGGTTATGTAATTTTAGTGGATTATGGAGCAGAAGGTAATCTTGGACAAATGGTGGCGCTGTCTTTATTGCGTGAACTTGGCCCTGTGGTGACCGCATTATTGTTTGCTGGTCGTGCTGGCTCAGCTTTAACCGCTGAAATAGGTTTAATGAAAGCAACCGAGCAACTCTCTAGCCTTGAAATGATGGCAATAGACCCTCTAAAACGAGTGATCGCGCCACGTTTTTGGGCCGGAGTGATCTCAATGCCATTACTGGCGATGATTTTTATGGCGGTCGGTATTTGGGGCGGTCAGATTGTCGGAGTGGATTGGAAAGGGATTGATGCTGGCAGTTATTGGTCTGCGATGCAATCGGCGGTCAATTTAGGCCATGACATTGGCAATAGCGTAATTAAATGTATTGCTTTCGCGATCACTATTATTTGGATCGCGTTATTTAATGGCTACGATTGTGTACCGACTTCGGAAGGGATCAGCCGCGCCACAACTCGTACCGTGGTGCATTCATCTTTAGCAGTATTAGGGCTAGACTTTATATTAACCGCGTTGATGTTCGGTAATTAATGTTAGGTAATTAATCGCTTGGTTTTACCGTGTAGGGATAGAACATAAATGATGGAAAAGGATTATGGATAAAAATCGTCGGATTGAGTTATGGGTAGGCTGTTTTGTGTTAGGCGCAATATTGGCTATTTTAGTGATGGTGTTTAAAGTCGCCAATGTGACCAGTATTGGACCCAGTGATAGCTATACCTTAAAAGCCAACTTTGACAATATTGGTAACTTGAAAGTGCGCTCGCCAGTCAAAGTGGGCGGGGTTGTGGTGGGGCGAGTCAGTGATATTAGTTTAGACACCGAGCAATATATTCCGGTAGTGAGCATGACAATTGGCAGACAATTTGGTCAGTATCCAGAAACCTCCAGCGCACAGATTTTAACTTCAGGCCTTATTGGCGAGCAATACATCAGTTTAGTTCCTGGGTTTTCAATGGACGGTATTGCGATGCTTGATAACAATGATTTTGTGGAAGATACAAAATCGGCATTAGTATTAGAAGATCTGATCGGCCAAATGCTGTATAGCGTAAAAGGGTCGGATTCAGATAAAAAATAAAGTCATTAGAGAAGGAGTCATGATGAAAGGGATAACTAAAATAATTGCGCTGCTGGTATTCGCGTTAGCCAGTGTTAACTTACAGGCAAAAACTGTCGAAACTAAAGCAATCGACACCAGCGATCCGTATCAAATGATGCATCAAGTGGCAGAAATTACTTTTGCGCGCTTAAAAGCTGAGCAAACTCAAATTCATAACGATCCTAATCATTTAAAAATGATTGTTGATGAAGAAATGATGCCTTATGTTAATTATCAATACGCGGCATTAAAGTTATTAGGGCCAAACTTACGCGGTGCGGATAAACAGGAAGTAGGCGCATTTATTGAAGAGTTTCGGGCCTATTTAATTACCTCTTATGCTCAAGTACTCACTCAATACAGCGATCAAAAAATTCAATTTGAACAAGCTCAAACCATTGCTGAAGATCGCCGCGTGGTGAATGTTCGGGTGGAAATTATTGATCGTTCACGTCCAAATATTAAACTGGATTTCACATTATTGAAAAATAGAAAAAACGGTGACTGGAAAGCGTATGATATGACCGCTGAAGGCATTAGTTTATTGTCGAGTAAACAATCGGAATGGAATACTAAAATTCGTCAAGATGGCATTCCTGCGGTAACTAAAGAGTTAACCGAGTTAGCTAAAAAAGATATTACTTTTGAGGCTAAGAAGTAATGAATCATCCACAGTGGTTGCCACATGATGATCATAGCGCGTCACTTAGCGGTGAACTGACTCGTGACCATATTCCTGCGTTGTGGCAGCAATTTCAGGGCTGGCAGCCGCCCAATTCATCGTTTCAAGTGTGTTTAAAATCGGTTAAACGCGTCGATTCTGCTGGTATGGTCATGTTAATTCACTTAATTGAGCATGCAAAACGACAAAATTGTCATATAATGCTGACTTTCATGCCCGAACAACTGAAAACTTTGTTTGAGTTGAGTAATATAGACGACCTATTTTCACAAAATATTGATAGCCGACTTATTTAACATAAAGAGCCAGCTTTACCACAGAACTGTAATTTTATGTGAATAATAGATGAATCGGTTAGACTAAACACGGTAGGAAACATAATGGACATTATTCAAGTTAAACAAATTTTAGATGACGCGCTCGCATTACAAGAGATCCATGTGAAAGGCGAAGGCAGTCATTATGAAGTGGTTGCCGTCGATCCAACCTTCGAAAATATGAGTCGAGTGAAGAAACAACAATTAATTTACGCTCCGCTGATGGAGTTTATCCAAAGAAATGATATTCATGCGGTATCAATCAAAGCGTATACGCCTACAGAGTGGGCGCGTGATAAAAAATTGATGTCGTTATAATACGTCTTTGAAGCATAAGAAATAATCAAGGTTTTTAATGGAAAAGTTTAAAGTACATGGCTCAGGCCCGCTGCAAGGCGAAGTGACTATCTCTGGCGCTAAAAACGCCGCACTACCAATTTTATTTGCTGCCATTTTGTCCGAAGGTTTGGTTGAAGTGTCTAATGTTCCTGCTTTACGTGATATCGACACCAGTATGGAGCTATTAAAGCGCCTAGGTGCCGAGGTGTCGCGTGAAGGCGAAACCATCTTGGTTAATTCTGGTCCAATTAATGAATATTGTGCGCCTTATGACTTAGTTAAAACGATGCGAGCTTCTATTTGGGCGTTAGGTCCATTAGTGGCACGTTTTGGTAAAGGTCAAGTTTCACTTCCTGGTGGTTGTGCGATTGGTGCCCGCCCAGTTGATCTGCATATCCATGGTTTAGAGCAACTTGGTGCAACCATTATTCTTGAAGATGGTTATGTGAAAGCCGAAGTCGATGGTCGCTTAAAAGGCGCACATGTTGTGATGGATAAAGTCTCAGTTGGCGCGACCATTACTGTGATGAGTGCAGCAACATTAGCTGAAGGTACGACGGTACTTGAAAACGCCGCTCGTGAACCAGAAATCGAAGATACCGCTGCTTTCCTAAACGCACTTGGCGCTAAAATTACTGGCGCAGGGACTGGCACGATCACCATCGAAGGGGTTGAACGCTTAAACGGTGGTAAACATACCGTTGTTGCTGACCGCATTGAAACCGGTACTTTCCTAGTAGCAGCTGCAGTTTCTGGCGGTAAAGTGAAATGCTTAAATACTAAAGCATCATTACTTGAAGCGGTTTTAGCTAAGCTTGAAGAAGCGGGCGCTAAAGTTGAATCGGGTGAAGACTGGATTAGCTTAGATATGACAGGGCGTGAATTAAAAGCGGTCACTATTCGCACGGCGCCTCATCCTGGCTTCCCAACCGATATGCAAGCGCAATTCACCTTATTGAATATGATGGCGAAAGGCGGTGGTGTGATCACTGAAACCATCTTTGAAAATCGTTTTATGCATGTACCAGAATTAATGCGCATGGGTGCTAAAGCGGATGTCGAAGGTAATACTGTGATTTGTGGCGATACTGAGTACCTAACAGGCGCTCAAGTAATGGCAACCGATCTACGCGCTTCGGCTAGCCTTGTGATTGCTGGTTGTATTGCTAAAGGCGAAACTCTTGTTGACCGTATTTATCATATCGATCGTGGTTATGATCGTATTGAAAATAAATTAAACAAATTAGGGGCTAATATCGAGCGCTTTAAATAAAAAACAGCGTCGATGTTATACTCTGGATTAAGAAGCTGAAGTCTTAAGATTTCAGCTTTTTTATTTAGGAAATAAATGTGATTGGAGAACTCAAATGATTGCTTTACTGCGTATTATTGCTGTAGCGATTTTTGCTGTATTGATGTTTATTATCGGTTGTGGTTATTGCTTATTTAGCCCGCGCAACCCTCGCCATGTCTTTACCTTTGGCCGTATGTTTGGTCGTATGTCGAAGGTGTTTGGTATTACGCTTGAGCTAAGAATGCCAGATGACGCTTATGAGCGAGATCAGCACATTTATTTAGGTAACCATCAAAATAATTGGGATTTATTTACCATTTCATCCGCATTAACGCCAAATGTAGTAACAGTCGGTAAAAAAAGTTTAGTGTGGCTACCATTGTTTGGTCAGTTGTATTGGATCACTGGCAACATCTTGATCGACCGATCTAATCGAACCAAAGCAATGGGCACAATTGGTCAAGTCGCGGAGCAAATTAAAAAGAAAAAAGTGTCGGTATGGATGTTTCCTGAAGGAACTCGCTCGCGCGGACGCGGTTTACTGCCTTTTAAAACCGGCGCATTCCATGCTGCAATTGCAGCGCAAGTTCCTATTGTCCCTATCGTATGTAGTAGTACCGATAAAATTAAACTGAACCGTTGGAATAATGGTCATGTGATTGTCGAAATGCTGCCACCAATCAGTGTAGAAGGTTACGATAAAGAGAATGTTCGTCAATTGCTTAAAGAATGTCGTAATCAAATGAAAGATAAATTAGAGCAATTAGATAACGAAGTGGTAGAGCTTAACGCCAAGTAAGAACAGAAGTAAAATACCTTTAAAGCCAATGAAGCCGTCAATATGACATCAGCGCTTCGTTGGTTTTTTTGTGCCAGCGACTTAATGACGCCGATAGACTTGGCTTTATTTTATAGTTACATTTTGAAATATCTTATTGCTATTTACTTGCCTAGGCAGTAATATCCTGCTCTGGTTTATTGCCTAGGCAGGTATTTAATTATGACGTCATACACCCTCAATCATGCTTATGCTGCGGCACTGCCCGTAGGAAAGTTGATCCACTTTGTTAATCAATACAAAGATCGTTTACTGGCCGAACATTTATCTCCTCTGGATATCACTCCAGCACAAATAAAAGTGTTGATGATGATTGAAGTTGAGAAAAAACATTCTCCGGCTGAAATCAGTAAAGCACTTTCTATTGATTGTGGTTCGATGACACGCATGATTGAACGGTTAGTAAAAAAACAACTGATTGTTAAATTGCCTAATCCTAATGATAAACGCGGAGTGTTGGTTACTTTGACTCCGCAAGGCATTGAGGTTTTAGATCAATGCCTAGACGTTATCGCTAAACAAGTTGGTCCGGCTTTAACCGGTAATTTATCGTCTAATGAAGTCGAAATCTTACTGGACTTATTAAAGCGGATGCTGCCAGAAGAAGGCTACACTGTTTAATTGCGCTAACGGCATTTCTTTTTTCATTTTTTGAATGGTTGAATCATGGATACACAAAATAAAAACAATAGTATTGCGGCAAAACCAAGAAGCAAACGTAAAGCTTCTTTCCTTATTTTATTGCTTGTTATTATTTGCTTTGCGGTTGGTGGTTACTTCTATTACCTAACCTATTTAAAGTTTTATCAGTCGACAGACGATGCTTACGTTAATGGCAACTTAGTCACCTTAACGCCTGAAATTGCTGGCACGGTGACGACGGTGATGCCGGATGAAGGCGACTTTGTTAAAAAAGGCCAAGTATTGGTTGAATTAGATTCAAACGATACTCAAATTGCGCTGCAAGAAGCAGAGGCCAAATTAGGCTCTAAAGTGCGTGAAGTACGTAGCTTATATGCCACGGCGGATAACTTCAAAGCCAAAGTAGCGGCTAGTCAGGTGAAGTACCGCCAAGCGGTTAATGATTACAATCGACGTAAGCATTTGGTCGAGAAGGGTGCGATCTCGAAAGAAGATCTAAACCACTACTTAGATACGGTTTATGCAACCCGAAGTGAATTAAAAGCTTCTCAAGAAGCCTTAAAAATGACCTTGGCATTAGTGGATAATACGGTGCTAAAAAGCCACCCAGGCATTAAGTCGGCAGTGGCGAACCTACGTCAAAGTTACTTAACCAATATCCGTACTAAAATCGTTGCACCTGTAAGCGGTTATGTAGCAAAACGCGCAGTACAATTAGGCAGCCGAGTGCAACCGGGTACGCCGTTAATGGTGATAGTACCTCTACATCAAGTATGGGTAGACGCCAACTTTAAAGAAAGCCAAATGAAAGATATGCGTATTGGCCAACCAGTGACGTTAACCTCCGATTTGTACGGCGAGAAAGTGGTCTACAAAGGTGAAGTTGAAAGTTTAGGTATTGGTACTGGTAGTGCATTCTCATTATTACCAGCGCAAAATGCCAGCGGTAACTGGATCAAAATTGTGCAACGTTTACCGGTTAAAATTCGCCTAGATGATGCCAACCAAGATAAGTACCCATTGCGTATTGGTTTATCGATGCTTGCTGAAGTCAGCATTAAAAATACCGATGGTAAGTTGTTGTCGGTTGAGCCTAAAACTACGCCAAGTTACAGCACCGATGTGTACACCGATGCTTTATCGCAAGTCGATTCTATCGTGACCAAAATTTTGCACGATAATCTTGGTATGCCAGATGTAACACTTGATGCGCCAACCGATGTTACGCCAGAAAAATCGGAAGCTGCATCAGATAAAGCAATGACATCAACACAGTCTGCTAAGTAGCAGAGGGTCGTATGAAAGATCAAACCTATACGCCTCCTAGCCTGGTTATCGCGACCATTGGTTTAGCATTAGCGACGTTTATGCAGGTACTCGACAGTACCATTGCCAACGTTGCCTTGCCGACCATTGCCGGTAATTTAGGCGTGAGTTCAGAGCAAAGTACTTGGGTTATTACCTCGTTTGCAGTGTGTAATGCGATTGCATTGCCGCTCACGGGGTGGTTCTCTCGTCGCTTTGGTCAGTTGCGCTTATTTATTATTTCGGTTGCCTTGTTTACCGTCACCTCCGCATTATGTGGAATGGCGACCAGTATGCCAGAGCTTATCGTATTCCGTGCGTTGCAAGGCTTCTTTGCCGGCCCAATGTTCCCAATGTGTCAAACCTTGCTATTGGCGATATTCCCCACCACCAAACGAAGTGTAGCCTTAGCACTGATTTCGATGGTGACGGTGGTCGCACCGATTGTAGGGCCGATCACTGGCGGTTGGATCACTGATAACTATTCATGGCCGTGGATTTTCTTCATTAATATTCCAATTGGGGTGTTTTGTTGCTCGGTGGTCTGGACACAGCTGAAAGATCGCGTTGATATTACCGCTAAAATGCCAGTCGATTATATTGGTATTGCGTTGCTGGTGGTTGGAGTTGGCTTCTTACAAGTGGTGCTCGACTTAGGTAATGATGCAGATTGGTTCTCATCGACTAAAATTGTGGTGATGGCGATTGTTTCGGTGATTGCATTAATTTCCTTTGTTATATGGGAATTAACCGACGATCACCCAATCGTAAACTTATACCTGTTTAAAGATAGAAACTATGCCTTTGGTACCTTGGCATTAGTGCTAAGCTACTCTGCCTTTTTTGCGATTAATATTATCTTGCCGCAATGGTTGCAGATATATATGGGTTACACCGCGATTTGGGCAGGTTTAGCATCCGCGCCAATGGGGATTATTCCATTCTTCTTAACGCCATTAATGGGCCGCTATGCGCATAAGTTTGATATGCGAATATTGGCGTCGATGTCGTTTGTGGTGATTGGAACCTCATGCTTTATGCGTTCGGGTTTTAATACCTTTGTCGATTTCGAAACCATCGCATTAGTGCAGTTGTTTATGGGGCTTGGAGTGGCGCTGATGTTTATGCCATTAACCACGATTTTCCTATCCAATATGCATGGCCACGATATTGCCGAAGCGTCAGGCTTAACCACCTTCTTACGAGTGTTAGGCGGCAGTTTTGCTTCATCATTAACCACTTGGATTTGGCATCGTCGCGCCGATTTCCATCATGCGACCTTAACCGAACATGTGAGTAATTACCAACCGGCAGCGGTGGACTATTTGCATAAAATGGGCGGTGAGACGCAAGTGAATCTGGCCGCAGTAGACCATATTATTACGGTGCAATCTTTCATGGTATCGACCGCAGATTATTTCTATCTGCTCGGATGTTTGTTCTTTATCTTGATTGTGTTTATTTGGTTTACCAAGGGGCCATTTATTAAGGCAGGGCCTGCAGCGCCCGCCGCCGGTCACTAACATATCCATTGTGGTAGAAAATAAAAAGGAGCTCCTGATATAGGCGCTCCTTTTTTTATGTTTCTAAGCAATATTATACCAATTCCATTTAATATTTGATCAATTTGAATACGCCGAAAAGACGCTGATCCGTCCTTGGTCGCTTGAGAAAAGGCCATCCATGGCCTTTAACACTTTTCTCTGTATTCAATTTTGAACAATCATTAAAGTTATGGAATGGGTATTACTTAGTGTGAATATGAATTCGAATATTACTTACGCACTGCAATTGCTTCGATTTCAATGCCAACATCTTTTGGTAGACGAGCGACTTCAACACATGAACGAGCAGGGTAGTTAGCAACCTTATGCTCATCAAAGAAAGCGCCGTACACTTCATTAACCGTGACAAAGTCATTTAAGTCTTTTACAAATACCGTCATTTTCACAATATCGCCGACGGTTAAACCAGAAGATTCAACCACCGCTTTAACGTTATCAAGCGATTGACGAGCTTGCGCTTTAATATCACTAGGCACTTCACCTGTAGTTGGATTTACTGGGATCTGACCTGACGTCATGATCATGCTGCCAAGGTCAACACCTTGTACATAAGGACCGATTGCTGCTGGCGCTGCGTCTGTATGAAGTACTTTTGTCATGTTTCAATATCCATTTATTAATTCGTCAATATGAACGCTTATCATAACGAATGTTGATGAGTGGTTAAACCGTATTTCGAGCAAACTCAATAGCGATGATTTACTTTTCGGTCATAATGTCGCGCGAGAAGCTTTTTTCACAGTATTTGCACTTCAATCGAATCACATCATTTTTCTCAATCACGCTAAAACTACTCGATACCGGTTCGTTATGTGTAATGCAGTTGCTATTGGCACAACGAAAAACATCCACCACCTGTTTAGGGAGAGTGAGCTCAAGCTTTTTGACCACGGCGTAGTTTTCAATTTGATTTACCGTCGCTTTTGGTGCATATAAGGCTAATTTCTGCGCTTGTTCTTGGCTAATAAAGGTGTTTTCTACTTTTAATAAATCTTTAGCCCCGAGCGCCGATGATGGCAAATTCAAGCCAATAGTGACGCGTTCATTCGAGTTGTGCATATTAAATAGGCGCAGTACTTTTACTCCAACATGCGCAGGAATATGATCGATCACGGTGCCATTTTTAATTGCTTCAACTTGCAGATGATTTTGCTTAGACATGATGATCTCCTTTTATAAAGTTGAGTTAAGGACAAGGGCTAACAACGCGGTACGGGCATAGACACCGTTCTCGGCTTGTTGGAAGTAATAGGCGTGCGGCGTTTTATCGACATCGACCGTGATTTCATCGACGCGCGGCAGAGGGTGCAGCACTTTCAAGTTCTCTTTGGCATCTTTAAGTGAGGCGGCGGTTAATACAAACGCTGATTTAATGTGAGCATATTCAGATTCATCAAAACGCTCTTTTTGCACTCGGGTCATGTACAAAATATCAAGGTTTTCCATCACGCTTTCCACTTCTGAATGCAAGCTATAAGTAATGCCTGCATCGTCGAGTTCTTCGCAAATGTAATCTGGCATGGCCAAGGCTTCTGGTGCAATAAAGTAGAAACGCACATTATCAAACTTAGCCAATGCTTGAGTGAGCGAGTGCACGGTACGGCCATATTTAAGGTCACCGACAAACGCAATGCTAATGCCATCTAATGTGCCTTGAGTTTCATAAATGGTGTATAAATCGAGCAAAGTTTGAGTTGGATGTTGATTGGAACCATCGCCAGCATTGATGATTGGCGTGTTGTTGGAAAATTCAGAGGCTAAACGTGCTGCGCCTTCTTGTGGGTGACGCATCACAAACGCATCGACATACGATGAGATAATTTGAATCGAATCGGCCAGTGTTTCACCCTTATTGGCATGAGAGGTGTTACCGGCATTATCAAAGCCAATCACACTGCCGCCAATACGTTGGATCGCCGTTTCAAAAGAAAGACGAGTACGAGTTGATGGTTCAAAAAAACAACTGGCAACCACTTTACCTTTAATCAATTCAGGTTGAGGCTCTGCTTTTATCTTCGCGGCAGTTTGAATGATTAATTCCATTTCTTGGCGTGAAAGTTCTGGAATCGAAATAATATGCTTTTGATAGAGCGAGTTTGCCATGTGGGTTCCTTATTGCATTAGCTGACAGTAACTGAATATGAGGCGATATTGCATTGTTAAGTCTATTAATATGAATCGATTATGAAATACCGCAACTGGGTTTAAATAATCCAGACATAAAAAAACCTCCCGATAACAGGAGGTTTATTTATGAATGAAAAGATGGAATAACAACAGCACCCAAGCTAATTCGCTTGTAACATAACTCGGTAATTTTACCTTGCTGTAGCATTTCATCTTCCCCTCATTGATTTGGGAAAATTATACCCACAATCTCTGTTTGCGCAAGCGTTTGCTCACTTAATGCCAACCGAGTTGGTGTTGCTCAACTTTCACCCAGCAAAGCGTAACCGATGTGAACGAGTGAAACCTAACTGCCGAGTGTCGCTACCATGATCGCCTTAATGGTGTGCATGCGGTTTTCGGCTTGATCAAAGACAATCGAATGATCGGACTCAAACACTTCTTCGGTGACTTCCAACCCCTTCATGTTGTACTTTGCCGCCACTTCTTTGCCTACCGTGGTTTCATCGTTATGAAAAGCCGGTAAGCAGTGCATAAATTTAACGTGTGGATTGCCAGTCGCCTCAAGCATGGCTTGGTTGATTTGATAGGGTGTCATTAATGCAACGCGCTCATCCCAAGCTTGTGCTGCCTCTCCCATGGATACCCACACATCGGTATACAGGAAGTCACAACCTTTCACGCCGCTGGCCACATCTTCAGTTAAGGTGATGGTGGCGCCAGTTTGCGCTGCAATCGCTTTACACTGACTCACTAATTCTTCTTCAGGCCAAAAGGCTTTTGGGGCAACTAAGCGAATGTCCATACCCATTTTTGCCGCCCCAACCATGAGTGAATTGCCCATATTGTTACGCGCATCACCTAGGTAAGCAAAGCTAATGTCATGCAATTGTTTACCGCAAGCATACTCTTGCATGGTTAAAAAATCGGCCAAAATTTGAGTAGGGTGGAACTCATCAGTTAAGCCATTCCAAACCGGAACACCTGCGTATTGGGCTAGCTCTTCGACAATACTTTGTCCGTAGCCACGGTATTCAATACCATCATACATACGGCCAAGTACCCGAGCGGTATCTTTCATGGATTCTTTATGGCCGATTTGAGAGCCAGAAGGGCCAAGATAAGATACTTGAGCGCCTTGATCGAACGCGGCAATTTCAAAGGCACAACGAGTACGAGTGGATGACTTTTCAAAGATCAACGCAATGTTTTTTCCAACTAAAGTTTTTCGCTCCGATCCGGCATATTTGGCTTTTTTGAGATCGGCCGACAGCGCCAATAGAAATTGGATCTCTTTCGGGGTGAAGTCGAGTAACTTGAGAAAATGACGATTGCGAAGATTGAAAGCCATAATAATGTCCTTATTAATATACCAAACGATATTTATACATAAAAATGCGAATAAAGTGAATTTTTATTTATCGTGTTGATGGTTTTTTTGCTGAAGTTAGTGACTATAGTGACACTAAATTGCGATAATGATGAATTCGATAGTAACAGTTTTTAGTGTTTATGCAGAAAGTGACGCTGAGAATTGTGCGGCATCATGCAGCGCGAGGGGCTTTTATATCAATGCAATGCTACTTTGTTAAAACATAATGCGATTTTATCTTAACATCGCGCATTTTCACTTACCTCTGTTGGCGTTTCGTGGCAAAATAGCGATTCTGAATTAAGCCCATATTGGAGCACGGTTATGTCTAACAATGATCAATCTATGCAAGATGATTACTTATCAGTTGAAGAGCTGATTGAATTCCAAAAAGAAGAAACTCGCGAAATTATCGCAGCATTGATTGAAGATGGCAGTGAACCTGATGCTTTGTATGATATCGAGCACCACTTATTTGCAGAAGATCTCGAAGTTTTGCAAGAAGCGGTTATTGAAGCATTCAAGATGGGCTTTGAAGTATTAGAAGCGGAAGAAACAGAAGATGAAGACGGCACCAAAGTCTTATGCTGCGATGCCATTATGCAATCTGCATTGGATCCACTTCTGATTGATGAGCAAGTTGAAAAACTGGTTAACTTGGCAGAAAAATACGACATCATTTACGATGGCTGGGGAACCTTCTATGAAGGCGAAGACGCTATCTACGATGAAGAAAATGACGATTACGACGCAGAATAAGAGACGCTTATTACTGCCAATAAAAAACCAGCCTGTTGCTGGTTTTTTTATATCTATACTTATCTATAAATGACTACTTTTCACGGACGATTATGCATCAACCTCTGACAGGCCTTTGGCAGTTATCACCATTAACCGATTTAACCCTACCGCAAGCCGATCTTGAATTTCCGGCGGTGCTAAGCTCCGTGCTTCCTGTGCATGTATCAGAGCAACAGATTGCCGAACAAGAATGGCATTTGATGCACGATATCGAAGTCGATGAAGCTATGCTTGGCTTGGCGGCGATTGACTTAGTGATTGAGGGTATCAACCATTACGCTGAAGTACGTGTCGGTGGGGTGGCGGTATATGATTGCGATGGCAGTCGTTATCGTTACCAAAAAGACATTAAAGAATATTTAAACCTAGGCAAGAATCGGATTGAGATATTATTCTTAGATCAAGAAGAGGATTGGCTTATAGATGAACAAGCGACGGTTTGTCATTTGGATCACCAGCAAGCTGAACCTTGCAATAACCGTGTTGGAATTAAACGTGCGCCTTTTTTACGTTTGATCCGCAGCGTCCGTTTGCATCATGTTTCCACCGAGCAGATTTGGCATCATGGTGGCGGTTGTGAGCTTAAAGTCGATGTCTATTACCATTCATTGAAACCGGGTTTAGTGGCGGCAGATATTAAATATAACGGCATGACTTATACGGTGCCGCTCGATATTCGTAGCGATCATGTGAGCGCTATTTTTCAAATCGACGCGCCGCAACAAGCGCTATTATCTGACGATAGTCGAGACGTGTTATCTGGCGCGACACAACTATTTGTTCATTTAGATGGTTATCACTTTCCATTTGATATCGGGCTGTCAGAAACCCAGTGCGTGAGCCACTATCCGTTATAGCGCTTTAACCATCACCACTTCACAATCTCCATGCCCTGTATTTCCCCACGGGGCATCTAAATGTTCAAAGCCGAGTTTTTGATATAAAGCTAATGCAGCGTTAAGTTCGGCAGTCGATTCTAAATAGCATTGTGTATAGCCCAATTGTTTGGCTTTATCTGAACATAACGCGATCAACTGTTGAGCCAAGCCTAGTCTGCGCGCTGGTGGCAAAATATACATCTTTTGTAATTCGCATACTTCGGGCTTGCCTGCTAATGGCGCAATTCCTGCACCACCAACCACGGTATCGTGACTATCCACTAGTACCCAATATTGAGCGTTAACAACATTATAAACGTCATATAATGTATCTAATGTCGGATCAGCAACGCTATAACCTTTATCGGCGGTTAAGCCATGCTCGGCAGAAACATCGCGGATAACTTGAGCAATGGCCGCGTTATCGGTTGGTTGGATGGGACGGATCTGGAAATTAGAATGCATGTTGATGATCATATTGATAAATGAGAATGCTTTAATAACACGCTCAATTTTCAGGGACAAGTATTGCTGCAATAAAAAAGCTCAATGAAGAGGACGTTCATTGAGCTAAAAGGTTGAAAATGGGAAGGCGTATGTCGAGTTAAGCCGATAAGGCATTCTTTTCTAATGGTGCTTCAGATAATTCCTGACCGTGTTGCTGTAAGTCATGATGGTGGCATTGCAAGCTAAACTGGATATTTTGCTTACGTTGCCAAAAACGCTCATGAAAATAAAACACCACAGTATTTACGCTCGGTTCAATGGTCGCCATTAAGCCACCAATAAAGGCGTCGCCGGTTAATAAGTAAGTCACTAAAAATGCAACACTAAAGTGTAATACCGCAAAGCTGAGAGTCTTTTTTGATGGTGCTTGCAGGGCAACTCTTAACAGCTTATTTCGTTGCCATACTTTGTCATGAAAATAGAAAGCGACGGTATTGACCATAGGTTCGGTCATGGCGATCAGGCTGCCAATAATAATATCGCCAGTCAGTAAATAAGCTAAAGAGAAGGCAACGCTAAAATGTAATACCGCAAAAGTGAGAGTTTTTTTCATGAGCTTGCTCCAAGGCATTTGTTGAGCTGATGAAAATACCATAATGCAAATGATAACCATTATCAATTAAGTTTGGCGATTTTATTAATAGGTATTGGCTATTAAAGCTAACAAAAAAGGCCAACCCAATGGCTGACCCTTTATTTTTGTTTCGAATGAAAAGCTTACATTACTACGCTATTTATTACAGCGCGGCAATTGTCGCTTTTTGCTCTTCCAGTTTAACCAAAGTACCTTGGTAACCTTCAAGCTTGCCACGTTCTGCAGCCACTACCGCTTCTGGCGCTTTGGCTATAAAGCCTTGGTTGTTGAGTTTGCCTTCAATGCGTTTAATTTCGCCTTGAATACGAACCGATTCTTTATCTAAGCGAGCCAGTTCAGCGTCTTTGTCGATAAGACCAGCCATTGGGATCATCAGTGTTGATTTACCCACCAATGCGGTTGCACATGCTGGAATATCTTTGCCATCGACTTGGGTATCGCCTTCTGCTAATACTTTGATCTCTTCTAGTTTCGCAAGCGAGCTCAGTACGTTTAAGTTGGCTTGTAGACGAGCAGTATCGGTAGCATCGGCTTTTAGCATCACAGATAACGCAACACTTGGCGCAATATCGTATTCAGCGCGTAGGTTACGGATGCAAGTGATGAATTGCTTCACCCACTCAATATCCGCCACTGCGGTTTCGTCTAGGTTGTCAGCATTAAACTGAGGCAATGCCTGAGTCATAATGGTGTCACCCTCAACGCCATCGACCAGCGGCTTGACACTTTGCCAGATGGACTCAGTAATAAATGGCAATACTGGGTGCGCTAAACGTAGCGTTTTCTCAAGGACCGTGATCAAGGTGCGACGAGTGGCGCGTTGCTTGGCTTCGGTGCCTTTCCAAAGGATTGGTTTGGTTAACTCTAAGTACCAGTCACAGAATTGGTTCCAGATGAACTCGTATAAAGTATTTGCCGCCATATCCAAGCGGAAGTTTTCGATATGAGTATTAAAATCTTTTGCTGCTAATTCAAACTGAGATTCAATCCAACGATCGGCGAGTGAATATTCAAGCTCTGCATCCGGTGCAAAACCACAGTCTTGATCTTCGGTGTTCATCAACACATAACGGCTGGCGTTCCATAACTTGTTACAGAAGTTACGGTAACCTTCTAGGCGTTTCATATCCCAGTTAATATCACGACCGGTTGATGCCATTGCCGCCAGAGTAAAGCGCAATGCGTCGGTGCCGTAAGGTTCAATCCCGTTTTCAAATGTCTTACGAGTGGCTTTTTCAATTTTAGCGGCCAGTTTAGGCTGCATCATGTTGCCACAACGTTTTTCAACTAATTCTTCAAGGCCGATGCCGTCAATCATATCGATCGGATCAAGGACGTTACCTTTTGATTTCGACATTTTATCGCCGTTTTCATCACGGATAAGTCCGGTCATGTAAACGGTTTTAAAAGGAACTTGAGATTTTCCGTCTTCGTCTTTGACAAAGTGCATGGTCATCATGATCATACGAGCAACCCAGAAGAAGATGATGTCAAAACCAGACACCAACACATCGGTTGGGTGGAAGGTAGACAAATCTTGAGTTTTCTCAGGCCAGCCCATGGTACCGAATGTCCATAACGCCGATGAGAACCAAGTATCTAATACGTCATCATCTTGGCGTAGAACCACAACCGGTGCTAAGTTGTTTTGCGCGCGAACTTCATCTTCATCGCGTCCAACATAAACATTACCATCGTTGTCATACCATGCTGGAATACGATGACCCCACCAAAGTTGACGCGAGATACACCAGTCTTGCACATCACGCATCCACGCGAAGTACATATTTTCATATTGCTTTGGTACAAATTGGATTTCGCCATCTTCTACTGCTTTAACGGCTGGTGCCGCTAATGGCGCAGTACGAACATACCATTGGTCAGTCAGCATTGGTTCAATCACCACGCCGCCACGGTCACCATAAGGTACGGTTAAGTCGTGATCTTTTATTTCTTCTAACAGACCAAGAGCATCTAATTCGGCTACTACGGCTTTACGCGCAGCAAAACGTTCCATGCCTTTAAATTGCCCTGGCAGTTCGGTGCTGTAAACATCAGAAGGCTCACCAGTCGTGGTAAATACTTCGGCGTTATCACGAATGTCGGCATTAAGGGTCAGGATATTGATCATCGGCAGTTGATGACGTTTACCTACTTCGTAATCGTTAAAATCGTGCGCAGGGGTGATCTTCACACAACCTGTGCCTTTTTCCATATCAGCGTGTTCATCGGCGACGATTGGGATTAAGCGATTAACTAAAGGAAGTAAGATTTCTTTACCGATCAGATCTTTATAACGAGGATCTTCCGGGTTAACCGCTACGCCAGTATCACCTAATACGGTTTCAGGGCGAGTTGTGGCAACCACAATGTAGTCTTTACCATCCGCGGTTTTTACGCCGTTGGCAAGTGGGTAGCGGAAGTGCCACATGAAGCCTTTTTTGTCTTTATTTTCAACTTCAAGATCCGAAATTGCAGTGTGCAGTTTTGGATCCCAGTTAACCAGACGTTTACCACGATAGATTAGGTCGTCTTCATAAAGGCGAACAAACACTTCTTTGGTGGCGTTAGATAAACCGTCATCCATCGTAAAGCGTTCACGTTCCCAATCAACAGATGCACCAAGGCGACGAAGTTGACGAGTGATGTTGCCACCAGACTCGGCTTTCCATTCCCAGATCTTGTCGATGAAAGCTTCACGGCCATAATCATGCTTGGTTTTATTTTCTTCAGCGGCAATTTTACGTTCAACCACCATTTGAGTTGCAATACCTGCGTGATCGGTACCGACTTGCCAAAGGGTGTTTTTGCCTTTCATGCGCTCACAACGGATAAAAGTATCCATAATGGTATCTTGGAAAGCATGACCCATGTGTAGGCTACCAGTGACGTTCGGTGGCGGGATCACAATGCTGTAAGCTTGTTTTGATGTGTCACCATGAGGCTTAAAGTAACCAGCTTCTTCCCAACGCTGATATAGCGCTTGTTCAATTGATGTTGGGTTATATGTCTTTTCCATAGTCTTCTTTTATCGATACTGTGAGCGTGAAAAATAAGGTTAGTGTCAATGTAAAACGTTATAGCTAAAACAATAGCCTATAAATGATTGGTTTAGCTATAAGGATTTTAGGTTAAGTTGCCGCTTGGTTTTCAATGTTTATGGTCTGCATTTCAAACCCTGCTTGTCGGTAGATTTTATACCTTTCTCGGGCTTGTTGCTTTGCTTTTTCTTCGCAAGCAACGAAGTCTACCACTTGTGTAAAGCTCAGGGCAAAATTTGTCTCATCGTGGCTCATATTGATCACCAGCTGGCGGTTACGATTTGGTCTGACTTGTGAGTAACCAATTTCGATCGGGGTGCCATAATGAGGCCCTTCTCCAACTAAGTTATGCGCTTGATAATTTTCACTTTGTTGCTGCCAAAAATGCTCATCAATCGTTTCTGCTTGAGTTTTATCTTGTGCGTTAATATAAACTTTTGCACCTTGCTCAGCAAAATAGCGAGCTAAAAAAATCACATATTCAATATGACCTATTTGTGTCGCTTGAACGGAATTTGGCTCAATGATGTAAAAAGTCGCAATGCTCATAATAGGCCCATAGCTCAAAGCTCATTGATAAAAGCTCTCAAATGATTGGTAATTGTAAAACATCAAAGATAATTAGAAAGGCGAAAACACAAAAAGGGCACAATGGCCCTTTTATATTTAGCTTGTATATCGGTTTTACTTGACACAATAATTTAAGTAAAACAAATATATAATCAAAGTAAGTGGAGTTACAGTGAGGCGGTAAGTTCGTTCAGTCCCATGAGCCTTCTTTTTATAACAAGAAGGCTAGCCTAAGTGATTGGGGTGAGCGAACGAAACCAACAAAGCTGTAGCTTCAATTACGAAGATTATTTATTCTTCTAATAAAACTTGGCCAGTAGAAGCCTTATTCAATAGAAACTGCACCAGCAAAGAAACAGGACGACCGGTTGAGCCTTTTTGTGCGCCAGATTTCCAAGCGGTACCGGCAACATCAAGATGTGCCCAGTTGTACTTTTTAGTAAAACGAGACAAGAAACAACCTGCGGTGATAGTGCCAGCAGGACGGCCACCAATATTCGCCATATCAGCAAATGGACTGTTTAGTTGTTCTTGATATTCATCGGCCATTGGCAGACGCCAAGCGCGATCGCCAGCTTGTTCAGAGGCATTGATTAGTTCATGAGCCAGTGGGTTATGGTTCGCCACTAAGCCACTAATATGATGACCAAGCGCCATCACACAAGCACCGGTTAAGGTTGCCACATCCACCACACAATCTGGATCAAAACGTTCAACGTAAGTTAATGCGTCACATAATACTAAGCGACCTTCTGCATCCGTATTTAATACTTCAACCGTTTGACCTGACATGGTGGTCAGAATATCACCCGGACGATACGCATTACTGCCTGGCATGTTTTCACAACCGGCCAGAATCGCAACCACATTAATTGGCAGGTTCAGTTTTGCTAATGTTTTCATGGTGCCGAAAACAGAAGCTGCGCCGCACATGTCGTATTTCATCTCATCCATAGCTTCGCCAGGTTTTAATGAAATGCCGCCTGAATCAAAGGTTAAGCCTTTGCCGACTAGGACAATTGGTTTTGCTTCTGGATCAGGATTGCCTTTATAGCTAATCACCGACATCATGGATTCATTGCGAGAACCACGACCAACCGCTAGGTAAGAATGCATTCCCAGTTTATCCATCTCTTCTTCACCAATAATTTTGGTGGTGATGGTTTCAAAGTCATCGGCTAAACGACGCGCTTGAGAAGCTAAGTAAGCAGGATTGGCAATATTTGGTGGCATGTTGCCAAGATCTTTTGATGATTTAACCCCAGATGCGATGGCTAAACCGTGAGCAATTGCTTTTTCGCCAAGACTGAGTTCACGGCGAGTTGGGACATTAAATACCAATTTGCGCAAAGGACGGCGAGTTTCAGGTTTGTTGCTCTTGAATTGATCAAAGGTGTACAAGCTATCTTTGGTTGATTCAACCGCTTGGCGCACTTTCCAATAAGTATCACGACCTTTGACATGCAGTTCGGTTAAGAAGCATACTGCTTCCATTGAACCGGTGTCATTAAGTGTGCCAATAGTTTTTTGGATGATGTCTTTATATTGACGTTCGCCTAATTCGCGCTCTTTACCGCAGCCAACTAGCAACACACGCTCAGATAAAATACCCGGTACTTGATGCAATAACAGCATTTGGCCTGGTCTACCTTCAAGGTCGCCACGGCGTAATAAAGAACTAATGTAGCCGTCGCTGATCTTATCAAGTTGCTCGGCGACAGGAGAAAGACGGCGTGGTTCAAATACACCGACTACAATACAGGCACTGCGCTGTTTCTCAGGGCTGCCACTTTTTACACTGAACTCCATGCTTACTCCTACATCCTAAAGACAAATCGAATCAAATGATGGATAATGCTTAGTCATGGTCTTAATAGAAAGAATTTGTTCTAAAATTAAGCTAAACACATTTGATGTATAAATGGATTATCTTGTGCTTCAACAGAAACAACCAAGATTTTACAAATTAATATAGTTAAAAATTATCAAAAATAATAGACTCATCGGAAAATTATAGTGATTCCGTCAAAAAAACAAGTTTTGTATAGGTGATACTGCGTGATTATTGTTAGATATTTGATCCGCGAGACACTCAAAAGCCAGTTAGCCGTATTCTTTGTGCTTTTTCTCGTGTTTTTTAGCCAAAAATTTATAAGTGTGCTTGCCGAAGCCTCTGATGGGGATATCCCTGCCAGCATGATCCTACAAGTCGTGGGTTTAAACATGCCGACGATGGGCTTGCTGATGCTGCCTCTTAGTATTTATGTCGGTATTTTGCTGACCTTTGGTCGTTTGTATGCCGAGAGTGAGATCACGGTAATGAACGCCACCGGTATCGGGAATAAATTCTTGATCCATGCCGCGCTTTATCTTGCCATTATTACGGGCGGGATCGCGATGGTGAACTCGGTTTGGCTTGCCCCTTGGAGCCAAGAAAAAGTGGCTCAACTCATGGAGCACCTTTCAACCAGTAGCAGTATCGATTTATTGAAAAAAGGTCAATTCCAGACCTCTCCAGATGGTCAAGCTGTGGTGTTTGTTGACGATATAAAAGATAAAAAATTGACCAATGTGTTTGTCGCGCAACCTGCGCCAAGGGGCTCAACCAGACCTAGCGTAATGTTTGCTAACTCAGGTGTGGCGCAAGAGTTTGCCGATGGTCGTCAAATTTTGACTTTAAAAGATGGGGTGCGCTATGAAGGTGTGCCTAACTCATTAGATTACATGAACACCAGTTACGATGAATATTCTGGTTTGATCGGTCAGCGAGAGGCTAAGAAAAAGAAACGTAAATGGGAAGCGCTGCCGATCAAAGAGTTATGGAATAACCCTAATTTAGAGGCAAAAGCTGAATTGCAATGGCGTATCACTTTGATTGTGTGTGTGCCTTTATTAACGTTAGTGGTGGTGCCACTGTCCTCGGTTAACCCAAGACAAGGGCGGTTTGCCAAACTGTTCCCAGCCGTTTTATTGTATTTAGCGTATTTCTTATCGATCAGTGCGATGAAATCGGGTATTGAAGATGGTTCCGTTCCGGCTTCGGTGGGGATGTGGGCAATCAATGCTGGGCTATTGGTGGTCGGGATCATTCTCAATAGTTTAGATAGTATCTTTGTGCGAAAACTCAAAGATAGATTCAAAAAGAAGAAGGGAATCTAAGCCGTGTTTAAAATTCTCGATTGGTATATTGGCCGCACCATTATTGCGACCTCTTCTTTGTGTTTAGCAACCTTAGTTGGTTTGTCTGCCATCATCAAATATGTTGAGCAGTTACGCAAAGTTGGCAAAGGGACTTACGATTTAACCGAAGCATTGTATTTTGTGATTTTGAGTATCCCACGTGATATCGAAGTATTCTTTCCAATGGCGGCCTTGTTGGGCGCTTTGATTGGTTTAGGTATGTTAGCAGCCAGTTCTGAGTTAGTTGTCATGCAAGCTTCTGGCGTATCCAAACTAGAGATTGGTCTTTCGGTCTTAAAAACTGCAGTTCCGCTAATGTTGATGATCATGATTTTGGGCCAATGGGGTTCACCTCAAGCGCAAAAAATGGCGCGTGATGGCCGTGCATTGGCGATTGCTGGTGGCAGTATCACCTCTGTACAAGATGGGGTATGGGCCAAAGATGGTGATAACTTTATCTACATTGCACGAGTTAATGGCGAGCATGAGTTACGCGGCGTCAGTATTTGGCAATTCGACCATGATAAAAACCTTAAAAATATTTTAGTGTCCGACACCGTTAAATATGAAAAAGGCCAAAAATGGATAATGAAAAACGTCCAAGTCACTAAAATGGAAAATAAAATACAAATATCGAAAACCAATTTACCCAGTTATGAATGGGACACCACATTAACACCTGATAAATTAGCCGTCGTTACGGTCAAGCCTGAAGAGTTACCATTGAGTGGTTTATACGATTACGTGAATTACTTAAAAGAGTCAAAACAAGATGCTTCGCGTTACGATTTGGCATTTTGGCACAAAGTATTCCAGCCTCTTTCGGTGGCGGTTATGATGTTAATGGCGTTATCGTTTGTATTTGGACCGTTGCGCTCGGTGAGTATGGGCGCTCGGATCTTATCGGGCATTGTAGCTGGCTTTACCTTTTATATATCGAGTGAAGTTTTTGGTCCTATGAGCTTGGTATACGGCATTCCACCGGTAATCGGGGCCTTGACTCCCAGCGTGTTATTCTTAATCGTTGCCGTCATGCTCATGCGCCGTAAGCTATAGCCAGCCTAGGGGCAGTTGTTCTAAAAAAAAGGGATGCCATTTTAGATTGGCATCCCTTTTTTTTGAGTATTCATTTCGCGCTATTTTAACTAATACCAATTCCATTTAATATTTGATCCATTTGAATAGGCCGAAAAGACGCTGATCCGTCCTTGGTCGCTTGAGAAAAGTCCATCCGTCGCCTTTGATACTTTTTTCTGTACTCAATTTTGAACGATCATTCAATTTATGGAATGGGTATTAACGAATTTGTGGCGAATACACGACTTGGCATTGAGCGCAGATATCTTGCAGTGCTCTTTTATCAGAAGTCACGAGAGAAAGTAGGTTGCCTAACCCAAGCAAGGCAGTAGCAAAGCGAATTAAAGATTGTTTAAAGCTGATCGCACTACCATCTTGATTCATCACAGTGATCTTCCAAGCACGCATACCAAGCGTTTGTCCTTTTTGCCAGAAGAAGCTAAAAAAGCCAAACCAAACCAATAAAAGATAAGCATGATACAACCAACGCCCAATCGGATGATGGTTCAGTAAGTCGCTGGCATCAATATAGCCGCCATAATCCATTACGCCGAGGTAAACCAAGGCTTCCATGGTGGCGACAATAATCCCCACTGCGATCATCAAAACGGCAATAATGATTAAAGTATCATAAAAAAACGCGCCAAAGCGGCGAAAGAATCCAGCAGGCGATTGATTGGGTAGGGAAGTCATAGCACTCTATCATTAGTAAACTTATCAGCAGAATAGCGAGTTGGCCGAGCACTGGAAAGAACTAAAATGTATAAAAGCGTAATTTATGCTGAAAATATCAGCGATCAAATCAATTTCAAAATTAATTACTTGCATGACGTCTTAGCATAAGTATAATTCCTGTCACTCCTTAGCGGCAACTCAAAGCGCGACCGGATGAAAAATTTAGTGGCGGTATGGTGAAATTGGTATACACGACGGATTCAAAATCCGTTGCCTTCGGGCGTGGCGGTTCAAGTCCGCCTACCGCTACCATTTCTTTTTGTCTTTTTGGTCAAAGACTTAGAGAAATTAAAACCAGTTGTTTGATTTTGTTTCCCCGTTATGCGGTTGCGTTTTTGGCGTAATTTGGCGTAAAGGGTAAAAATATGGCAACAATTCAATCCCGTAAGGGTAAAAAAGGCACTACGTATAGAGTTGAATTCATGCGTGGTGGTTTTCGCGTATCTAAAACATTTAAGCTTAAGAAAGAGGCTCAAAAGTTCGCGGCTAATGTACTAGTGAATGATGACTTTTCTCACGCCTTAACTGACCACACACTCAATTCATTACTTTTTGCTGATGCTGCAAGCGAATTTATAAAGCAGGATAGCGGCAAAGACCTATCAAAAATCCAACGTTTAAATTACTGGGTTTCTATCTTCGGTGATAAACCAGTTGGCAAAGTCACACGTCAGCAAGTCAGAGCTGAACTAAAAAGCCTTTCTGGCAGTAAATCCCCTGCTACAGTAAACCGATACAAAGCAGCGCTTGGCTCGCTGTATAAATTCCTTTCAAACGAATACGACATTGATCACAATCCTACAAAGGGCATCCAGCAAGCCACTGAGGATAACGCGCGCACGCGGTTTTTAAGCAATGACGAATTACAGCGACTTTTAAGCGTCTGTAAGGAGTCGGGCTGGGAGCAGCTTTATTTATTGGTAGTTATGGCGATAACGACAGGTGCACGCCGTAGTGAGATGATCACGCTCAAATGGGAAAGTATCAACCTAAAAGCAAGGACTGCACACCTACCCAAAACTAAGAACGGCGAGCAGCGCATTTTGACGCTAACCAACGATCTAGTTACCGAGCTGATTAAGTTTAGGCAAATCGGCGGCTATGTGTTTCCGTACAGTGATAATTTATGCGGCTATTTTAAAAACTTTGATTGCCATTGGCGTGAGGCGCTAACTAAAGCGGATATAAAAGACTTTCGATTTCACGATTTGCGCCACACATGCGCGAGCTTGTTAGCCATGAATGGAGCTAGCTTACTTGAGATCGCTCAAGTGTTGGGACATAAATCAATCACCATGACGCAGCGTTACGCGCACTTATGCACCGAACATAAAGCCAACTTAACCGATAGAATTTTTGGAGGTATCGCAAAATGAAAGATAAGGGCAAAATCTTAAACGACCTTAAAGATTTTTACGTTGAATACCTTGGCTGTACTGATGTGCCAATCAAAAACGGCAGGGATACAACAGCGGAGCGATTCGCTAACAGCTTTATATATTGCACCGATGTGGCACCAGTTCCCGACTCAAAGAGCGAGAACAAAAGCAGGGAGGATGACATAGTACGCCTAGCTGCCGAACTACTCAGAAAGCTAAACGCCAGACCGTCAGAATATTGGAAAGATCATACATTATTTAATGCGGAAACCAACCAGCGCATTATAAACCCACGACTGCAAGTGGCTGCAATAGTCGAGGGATCACAAGAAAGGTCTGAGAAGCTAAAAATCAAGGGTGACAAAAGGGCTGAGATGTTTGCTTATGTGGAAATGCTTTGGCTAAGCGGTGGGTTTCCTGAGTTGAAGCCTGAACAGTTAGATGCTACAAGCCTTGCAACGATTGTTTTACATGCGACTGGACAAGCATTCTGGAACGAAACAGAACAGACGGCTTCGGATAAAAAGGCAGGCAAATGGCGCGAGCACAAAAGCGGCGTGTTCGTAGCAAAAAGTGACTCGGCAGAGTATAAAGAGGCGGTAAAATTCTTTAAAAAACAATAAGAAGGGAAAAGTAGTTATATTTTTCTGATTTTCTTCCGGTGATTCAAAAAGTGGCAGACCGTATCTTTATTGCGAGTTAACCACATGCGACGGAGGCAAACTCAAATGACTACTTTTGACCAAGAAAAAATAGCAACACTATCTAGCGACCTAACTAACTGGCTACCAGTTTCAGAGGTCCCTAAACACTTCCAACAATTCACTGCAGCGCAACTAAAGCGCCTGTTCTGGCAAAGAGATAAGCACGCCGGTCTATCAACTTGTTACCGACAAGTTGGTAAGCGCGGCTATCTAAATATCCCCCTGTTTGGTCTATATCTCGCTGGGCTGCTACCAGAGCAGCAAGGTGGTACAGGTGAGTAGACCTTTATCCCAAAAAGCACAAGCCAGCCTTAACCGAATAAAGGCGAAACTGCTATTCATTGAGGCGACAAATCGAATCTTAAAAAAACAAAAAGCCACAACTCAAAGAGAAGCGGCTTAATTAATTAATCTATAGCTGGTGGCTTAGTTTATCGACGATCCACCAGCGATATGAGGTTACACTATGCAAAGCAACCATGACAACACCATTGATAAGTTTATAGGTCAACTATGTGAAGTCGATCGTAATGTACCAGAAAAACAAACAAACCCATTCGGCCTTGCTCAAGTGGATATAACAGCGCCGCACGGAATTCTTGGAGACATGTGTGCATCAATGGCTAAATCGGCTCACAGGGCGCTTCCAGAGGCTTATTCGCTATATGGCTTGCAAGTCCTTGCGCTGGTGGCTGCTAAGGCTGGTATTCGTTCGTTTACTGGCTCAAAGCTAAACGTAATTACACTACTGATCGCACCAACAGCAGCAGGAAAGGAAAACGGGCAGGCATTCTTTGATGAAATCGCTAGCCAGCTAAGCCTATCTCAATATTGCTTTAATAAGCCGCGATCGGACAAAGACTTGATCACTAACCTGGTGGAAACTGAGGGATTAACGGCGTATTCCGTTGATGAAGCGCACGGCCTATTTGATGCAATGAGCAGTAAGAACGCGCAAAGCTATCAGGTTGCTATGGGCGCGGAAATGCTAACAATGGCAACTAAATCAAACTACGTATTATCAGGCAACCACCGCCGCGAATTTCGCCAAAAATACGAGGCCGACTTAGCCAAGACTCAAAAGCAACTTAATGACATTCTAGAGAGTGATAAGGCTTTCAATTCAAAGCGCGAGGATGCCTTAAATAAAAAAATCAAAAAGCTTGAGCGTGTTCTTGAGTGCATCGAGTCAGGCTTCAAGAATCCGCTGATTAATATGAGCATGGCATCCACACCGGAAAAAATAGATAACGTTGTATCTAGCGAGAGTATAGAAAGCGGCTTAATGGGTCGATCTATAGTGATTCGCGCCGATGAAGAACGCAGAGAGCTAAATTTAAACCCGAGCCCTGAATTGTGCAGTGGGGATACAATTATCGCTCTAGAGCGATCCTTGAGCCGTTCTGGTAACGTCAAAATTACTCCAACAGCAAAAAAGCTATTCAACAGTCTCGTCATTCACTTTGATAGGACCATGCGGAATCATCCAACGCTAGGCGGCCTATATGCTCGGCTGGGCGACCGTGCGCTATGTATTTGCTCACTGCTAGCCGTAACAACTGGCGAAGTTACCGAGGCCGATGTGCGCTATGCATTTGCGCTTGTTTTGCGTCACATCGAGGACTGCAAATTCCTACTAAGTAAAGCTACAGCAGCAGAAAGTGGTGAATATGAAGATCAGCTAACCATGATTAATGAGCGAATTCTAAAGTTTTGCACTAGCGAGGGGCTGCCATTGAGTTCACTCAAACAGAAGGTTTGTAAGCCGAAAGATATATCTTCAGCAGTACGCAAAGCAGAGAAACAAGGCAAGTCATCAATCTATCAGCACGCATTAGGCCGGCTTGTTATGAGCGGTGTCCTTTCGGTAGATAACGAAAAAAATCAAGTGAGGTTAGCAAGTGAAGCAATATAGGAGAATTTGGCTCTATCTGAACTAAAAAGAGCACTTTAGCAGTAAGAGCCTCCATTTTGGGGGCTTTTTTGTGCCCGTTATCCCGTCTCAGCCCTTGTCTCGTAAGGGGTTGTGCCTTCGTTATCCCTAATTATCCGGTCATTATTCGTGCTAGGGTGTGAGTAAGCGATTGATATATAAGTAATAATATATATATTATCCCGTTATCCCGTCTTTTGAGTGTCTCTTTTTTTTACTTAGTATTGATAAGTTTATCTATTAATCTGTATTTGTTTTTATATATATAGAATTTTGGATAACGGGATAACGGCGTTTTTTTCCTTTAAAATTATACACTTATCGTGATGGTGGTCGGGGTAATGCGGGATAATGTGGGGTGGTGGGGTGGTTTTTTTATATAAATCAATAAGTTGGTGGGGTAATAGGAGGTTTTGTTGTTAGCGTACACTTTGTTCCTAAGCCCCTTGATAAAGAAAAGCCCTGCTCGGGGCTTTATATTACTTACGGCTTTTGACCCAATTATTAAATATTCTATCGCTTTGCGCCTTGTATCCCATAGCAGAATAAGTTTGACTATCATAACTATTGAATTCAACCTTTACCGACGATCCGAAATGAAATATAGCTTTAACCGTGCCTTGATCTAATTCTCTCGGTAAAAATACCGCAAGCCCCTTATCTGCGCACTGTGCGTTAGCTTTTATTGGCACACCATCTACGCGGATCGGTGCGTTCATTGCTATCAGAGAATCGCTGCGTGCAATGCATCCTGAAGCGGGAGCTGTGAAACCAATGCTAAGTCCATTCTCGCCCGAATATAGCACTGCGCTATAGCCGTGTTTGTTTGTTGTTACTGATGTATCGTCACTCACTCTGCCCCAGTTCGCCATGGCAAATCCTGATTGGAATAGCGCGATAAGCATAATTATTTTTTTCATATTAAGACCATTCTTTGTTTAAGTTAAATCACTATACACAATCAACTTTCAGTATAGTCATGAGTTTAAATACTTCCTGCTAAGGTGCTTCTAATAAAATATTGTTTACCACACCTTAACGTTGGGTAATGTGATGAGTGTCACTTTTATGTGTTTTTCATTAAGCTAAACCAAGCAAAGGAAGTAAATATGTTTGACTACGACAACGCAACAACAACTAACGAGCTACTATCACTTATTGGTTTCAACGCAAACCAAGAAGAACGCACCGCTATTAAGAATGCTCTGTCTAAATCTCACATGAGCGTATTTGAGTGGCTTAAGGGCGAGAAAGGCAAGCCAGAGGTCATTCGTGACTTAGAGCGCGAACAGAGAGCTGCTGAGTCGCTTACATCGGCATTAAATAAGATTGTATCCCCATTAAGAGCGCGCAAGGCTAAGATATACCAACACGCAAGGAAAGCGGCCATAGCATCAGCTAAGAAGTGCTTACCACCTCAGCAGACAAACAACCTGATTAAGTGAAATAGCCCCTATATGGGGCTTTCTTTTTTTTGTGTGCGTGGGCTCCGATAATAAAAAAACAGTGTTCTTTTATGGACTACAGGAATGATAACTAGGCGTAAACTAGGCGTAAACCTACCAAAACCGGAAGAAACCAGAAAAAGCTAAAAACAATTGAAACAACGCCTTAACTCAACTATTATACCTATGCAAACTGCTAAATTGGGATTCAAAATCCGTTGCCTTCGGGCGTGGCGGTTCAAGTCCGCCTACCGCTACCACTATTTAGAAAAAAGCCGATCCTCATGGGTCGGCTTTTTTGCGTTTAAAGTTTTATTTCTTCTGCCCCACTGATTTTGTTTCTTTTCCTCTCAACACAAAACAGACCTTAACTCCTAAGCACAATCTCAATTTGTAACTAAACTTATCATCTAGGTCGTAGTGACTGACCGGTTAGCTGAATACGTTTAATTAATAGAAAATAAATGCGAACTAAATCACGCTTTAGGTGCCTACTTAGGATTGAATTGGGTGTGAGGTGCCTCACAACTTGCATTTTTTGATCAATAAGACGTTAATTGACTTAAATTTCACTAAGTAATAAATATTTACACTTTTACTTGTCATTTCTCTAACATTGAACTGTTAACTTCAATATTAGTGAATGATCAGACGATCATGTGGCGGCACTTAAGGTGCGGGAAAGCAACATTAATTTTTGAAAACTAGCGACATGTGAGTGTTTGACTGGTGATTGAGCTAAAGAAGTTCCTGGAGAAAATATGAAAACAGTTTCTATTGTGGTTCCTTGTTTTAATGAAAGCGAAGTTATTGATACAACGATGGACGAGTTACTTTCGGTCACTAAGGGAATTGCTAACTATAAATTTGAATTGATCTTCGTTAATGACGGCAGTTCAGATGATACTGAGGCTAAGCTTTTAGCTCATAGTAAGCTGCATGATAATGTGAGAACAGTTTCATTTTCTCGTAACTTTGGTCACCAACAAGCAGTGAGTGCCGGCTTAGATGTTAGCACCGGTGATGCAGTGGTGTTGATCGATGCCGATCTACAAGATCCACCTAAAGTCATCGAAGATATGATCGTTAAGTGGGAGCAAGGCTTTGACGTGGTTTATGGCACTCGTGCCAGTCGTGATGGTGAATCTTGGTTTAAATTAGTGACCGCCAAAACCTTCTATCGCTTATTGAATTACTTGTCAGAAGTTGAAATCCCATTGGATACCGGCGATTTTCGTTTAATGGATCGCCAAGTGGTGGATCATTTGATTGCGATGCCTGAAAAATCGCGCTTTATTCGCGGTATGGTGAGCTGGATTGGTTTTAATCAAACGGCAATTGAATACGAGCGTTCTCCACGTTTTGCGGGTGAATCTAAATACCCACTAACAAAAATGATTAAATTTGGTTTGGATGGCATTTTGTCGTTCTCGGTTAAACCATTGAAATTATCCGTATTAATGGGCTTTGCTTGTTCTGGTATCGCGATGTTAATGCTGCTTTATTCGGTTTATGTTCGTATTATGACTGATCATTGGGAGTCGGGTTGGACTTCTCTTTTCGTCGCCGTTTTATTTATGGGTGGGGTTCAATTGATCTCCATCGGTATTGTCGGTGAATACATTGCGCGTATTTACAACGAATCAAAAGATCGTCCTCTATATATTATTAAACAACAAAGAGAAACCGATGCTGAAGAAACCAGCCCAACTGCTGAGTAACTTAGTTACTTCTGATTTTCAGCAAAAGTTACGCTTTGCCATCGTAGGGGGACTGAATACTGTCACCGCCTACTTGGCCTTTATGGCGTTTTATGAAATGTCGGGGCGCTATTTGGTGTCCTCGGTTTTATCGTATTTTGTTGGCATGATAGTGAGTTACGCGCTTAATCGTACTTTTGTATTTAAAAGCGAGAAAAAAGGCGGGCAGTTTATCCCGTTTTGTGTGGTCAACTTGACCTCATTGGCGTGTTCAACCGGTTCGCTGTATTTGCTGGTGCATTTTGGTCATTTACATGTGTATATCGGCCAAGCATTAGCGGTCTGTGTCTCAATGGGGATCAATTATTTTGGCTATAAGAAAGTGTTCACAGATGGAGTTTCGATGGACAAGTTAACTCAAGGATTTTACGACAAAAATGGTCGCCTTGATCCGCTACAAGTTATTCAATGGTTAGTGGTGGTTGTATTTGCAGTAGTGACGGTGCTGAATTTGCATTTGGCTATGTCGTCGAATATTGCCCATGATGCATTGCCATATATGAACGGCTACGCAGAGAAGTTCACCACTGAAGGTCGTTGGATTAACTTTGCGCTTTATTATCCTTTACGAGCAATGCCGGCGGTGATGGCGGCGAGCTTAGCCAATATCTTCTTGTTCATCTTCGCTTATAAAGTCGTGATGGGGGTGAAGAAAGACTATTGGTTAGCGATTGCAGTTGCTTTATTAATTATCAATATTCCGTCATTTACCATGTTGTTGAAATGGCCAATGACCTTGCTTCCAGGCTGCTTTATGCTAGCGTTGTTTGCTTGTTATAAAGAGAGTATTCATCGTTCAGCCTTACTGATTGTGGCGGGGATTTTATTATTTGCCACTTACCCGGCCTTTTACTTCTTAATACCACTGCTTTTTCTTTCATATTTAAGAAATGCAACTTATGGTGAGATCTTTAAGTTCTTGTGCTTTTGGGTTTTAGGGTATGTCGCCGGTTATGCGGTTGCGAATGGCTTGGTGTACTTGTATACCTCGATGTTTACCGATCATGCGACCTTTATTCATTTTGTCAGTTGGCGTCAAGAAACACCATCAAATAGCTTGTCATCATTACTGGCCAATATTGCTAAAAGTGCTGGTAACTTTGATCGTAACGTTGATTACTTTGGCGCGTTAAGTCCTTGGCTTTATATCCCGATTGCTTTGACTGCCTTATGGGCGCTGGTTAAGCACTTTAAATATACTGTCATCGTGTTAATTGTGGTGATCTCACTGTATGCCAGTGTAGTGCCATTAGGGGTGAAAGTGCCACTTCGCTCTGGAGTGACCTTCCCAATTGGTATGGCGGTGCTCTTGATGTTGATCCCGAATAAATGGTGGCGATTATTGACATTACTAACCTTGTTTATTCCTTTTTCATATCAGATGCATGCTTATAACTACAGCTACGCCCACAGTCGTGATGTAATGTCGCAGATTTTAATGCAGCACGATGGTCGAGACTACCTCAAGCAGCCAAAGCTATTTGATAAAGTGGTGGTGAGTGTTGATGAAGAAAAAATGAGCAAGTATATGTTAGATCGCACACAATCGACTTCATTTAACATAGAATCGAATTTGCGCTATCACTACATTAAGCCATTCTTTTATCAATATGGTTGGAAAAATGCCAATATTGAAGTAATAAACGATCCGCGACTCACAATCAAAGGTGACGCAACGATCAAGAAAGAAGGTCGAGTGCTGTTTATTTCTCTCGATTAATTTTACTTTAGTATCAAAAGAAAGTGAGCCCTAGTCGTGATGACTGGGGCTTTTTTCTATCTAAGCGCTTGAGTTTGTGACACTCTTAAACGAAGCTTTAATAACGCTTGAATCTGATTAGGGGCTGTTGATCTTTCGTGGTTGTTTTTGCTGCGAATTGTTGGGTTTTTATACAAGGAAGAGGCTTTGTGGTGTAGCTGGCTACACGAAAAGCCGATGACGAAGTAGAAAAGACCAACAAACGCAGCCCGAAGGGTTCGGCTAAAAGCCTTTTACTCTTCGTTAAGTCTCATTTACTTAGAATAACTAGGCTTCAATCGACTTTCCTCGATTAAAAGGCTTTTATCTCGAACAAAATTTAATCACGAAAGATCAACAGCCCCTAGTCTTAGAATAAGGAATAGTATGAATCACATAAAAAATAAAACACTTCTGGCTGCAATGCTAACAGAAGGGAAAGGGCTATCAGTATTCAACCCATTTGATGATAGTTTGCTGGCTATCGTCAAAACGGTCAATCAAGCCCAAGTTGAAGATGAAGTTTTAGAGCTTGAAGTCGGCCAGGTTGAATGGCAAAAACGTTCCGCTCAAGATCGCTCAAATTTGCTTAAGCGTTGGCATCAGTTAATTCTTGAAAATATAGACGACTTAGCGCGCATTATTACGCTTGAAGGTGGCAAACCACTAAAAGAAGCATTAGGGGAAGTTCGATACGGCGCATCATTTATTGAATGGTTTGCTGAAGAAGGACGCCGTGCTTATGGTTCGACCATTCCTTCGCCCTCTAGTGACCGAACCTTGCTGACGGTTAAACAAGCGATTGGTGTCGCTGCGGCGATTACACCCTGGAATTTCCCATTAGCGATGATCACCCGTAAGGCTGCCCCTGCATTAGCCGCTGGTTGCAGCTTTATTTGTAAGCCGTCTGAATTAACACCATTAACGGCGATTGCGGTGACGGAATTGGCTTATCAAGCGGGCATTCCGAAAGACGTACTGCGCATGGTGATTGGCGATGCACATGATATTGGCGAAGCGTTTACTTATCACTCTTCGGTTCGAAAATTTTCGTTTACGGGGTCGACGTTAGTTGGGCGTAAACTGCAAATGCAATGTGCTTCAACCATTAAACGAACCTCGATGGAGCTTGGCGGTAATGCGCCTTTTGTGGTGTTTGATGATGCCGATATTGATAGTGCGGTACAAGGTGCCATCGCGAGTAAATTTCGTAATGCTGGGCAAACCTGTGTCTGCTCCAATCGGTTCTATGTACAAGACAGCGTTTATGATGAATTTGTTGAAAAACTGGTCACTGCGGTTGATAAACTGACCGTGGGTAACGGTTTAGATGACAGTACGGATATAGGCCCACTTATTACCCTACAAGCCAAGCAAAGAGTGTCGGATCTGATCCGTGAAGCGAAAGGGCGAGGGGCCAAGCAAATTAATAAAGAAGTGCAGTTAGATGGACAATTTGTTGCGCCTACCGTTTTGGTCGATGTTGAACATGATCGTCCATTAGTGCAGGGGGAAATCTTTGGTCCTGTATTGCCGATAATTCGTTTTAGCGATGAAGATGAAATGATCAAGATGGCCAATGATACGATTTATGGTTTAGCCGCCTATTTTTATAGTCAAAATATGAACCGTATTTGGCGAGTGGCGCATAACCTTGAATATGGCATGGTTGGCGTTAATGAAGGGATCATTTCAACGGAAGTGGCTCCTTTTGGCGGTGTTAAGCAATCAGGCAAGGGTCGAGAAGGCGGTAAAGAAGGGCTAGAAGAGTATCTAGAAACCAAATATGTTTGTATTGGTGGTTTGACTAACTAGCCGAATTTTCGATAAGCACGCTTGGAAAAATAGCGACTTAAAAATAAAGTTCAGATCTAAAGGGGAGGCTCCAAATTGAGCGAGTCCCCTTTAGATTATACTTCCTTGTATAGGGTGAGGCAGGGGGAAACCTCAGTCTGAACTCATTATAGTTGTTTAGGTTATTAGAAATGGTAACTTACCGCAGCGTAAGCCATTCCAGCCCCCATGGTGTAGGAAGTCTTTTTTAACTTACCATTTTTAATATTTATATCGCTGTCTACACTGAAAGCATCAATTTGGTAGGCAATTCGGAAGCCAACGCCCGATAGGCTAGCTGGGGTGTAATCAAGCCCTAGACCGTAATGCAGAGCGGCAGTATTGTCTTTATCTAGTATTAAAGCATTACCTGTTTGATGTAGGTTCGTTGAACTTAAGCCAATCAATGCAAAGGGACGCAAGCCATTATCAAAGGTATAGCCTAAATTCGCCGCGAGTGAAATCGAGGTTGGCTTGGTTTTTATATCATTTTTGTCGTAAGTCGAGGTTGAGTAATCATTGTAGCCAAGTTCGACCCCAACAATACGGTTAAACATATAGCCGGTATAAACGTTATACGCTACACCACTTGATTTAGGATCACCGCTACCGAGGTCGTCAGCGTAATCACCTGCGCTAAAGATCCCTACCCCAATACCCGCCCCAATGTATGGGCCGGATGTGTCTGCTGCGAATGATGCGCCTGAAGCCGTTAACAAGCCTAATGTAATAACTGGTAATATTTTTTTCATGATAGCTCTCTCTTAAAGTTACTTTTAATAATACAGCGTTTTATATGAAGGTAAATCAAAGGCGGGCTTTTTTTTATGGAAAGTTATTTTTCATTGATGAGGTGAATGTGTAATTTGGATTCGAACAAAACTATTGAGCTAAGCGGATGTCGTCAGCTAGCGATAGATAAGAGAAATAGCGCAGATACAAAAAAGCCTCATCCAAAGATGAGGCTTATTGCTTCTTTCGAAATTGGCTCCCCTTGCAAGACTTGAACTTGCGACATACGGATTAACAGTCCGCCGTTCTACCAACTGAACTAAAGGGGAATTATTCTTTTTTATTCTTACTGCTTATTAAAACAGAAGAATGGTGCCGACTACCGGAATCGAACTGGTGACCTACTGATTACAAGTCAGTTGCTCTACCTACTGAGCTAAGTCGGCTTTATAAAACTTCAATATACATCAAAGTTTCAGAAAGTGGCTCCCCTTGCAAGACTTGAACTTGCGACATACGGATTAACAGTCCGCCGTTCTACCAACTGAACTAAAGGGGAATTATACTTTTTATTTTTCGTTTTATATGCGTTGTCGCAATATAAACGAGAAAAGAATGGTGCCGACTACCGGAGTCGAACTGGTGACCTACTGATTACAAGTCAGTTGCTCTACCTACTGAGCTAAGTCGGCACAAATTTTCTTCTTTTCTTTTAATTGATGTCTACTTGTCGTGGACACCAACTATAAATAGTGGTGCCCGGAGGCGGAATCGAACCACCGACACGAGGATTTTCAATCCTCTGCTCTACCGACTGAGCTATCCGGGCGACGGGGGGTATTAAACGGTTTTTCGAGGTTGCCGTCAACAGTAAAATGCAAAAAAACATTCGTTTGCTGATTTTATAATCGCCGCTGTGCGTTTATTGCCACCTTTGCTGATAAAAAGTGCATTTTTTTGCCTTTAGATTGAAAAAATCAACTTGTTATTAATGAGAGGAACTTCAGTAAAACCCAATAAATGGTCAGTTGGAATGAAAAGTGGCTTATTAATGATAAAAAAGAAAGGTTAAATTATCGATGAATAAGGCGATAAATGGATAAAAAAAGAGGTCTTAACACAGAATGTTAGACCCCTTAATGCACACTTTACGATACTTGAAATATCATTTATCGTATTTTAAAGCATTACTGTTACTGTTACTGTTTTTTCCAAGGCCCACCTTGATCGGGTTGATTGCCTTTCGTCCACCACTGAGCTTTATAATTTGAACCGTTATAACTCACTACATCGTCAGAGGTGTAGACCAAGTTGGATTGCCACTGGGTATCATTCGCATTACGCTGTGCTTCCCACGCGGCAGAGGTATTGGGTGTTTCGCCTTTAATCCACCATTTTGCTGTATAAGTAATCCCTGCAAATAAAACCGTGTCGCCGGTGTTGTAGATAGTATCGGCGTTCCATGTTGTCTCACCGCCATTACCGCCGTCATCATTTTTTTCAGCACTAATCGCGATAGTCACGACCGCTGTAGTGGTTGATGCTGGGTCGCCCACGGAGACCGTAAGGCTATCACTGCTATCAACGTCCGTTACAGCCGCTTGGTAGTTAATGGTAACGCTGGTTGCGGTTTGAGATAGGATAGTGCCTTTATCGACGCTAAACATCAGTGGATCGTTATCAGCATCGCTCACCGAAACATCAAAGATGATACTTTTACCACTTTCAACACTCAATTGGGTTGGAGCGCTAATTACAGGCGCATTATTGCCGGTTTTGACTTCAAGACGTTGGGTGTGGTTGCTATGGGTTAAATAAACTAAATTGCTATATAAATCATTAGTTTGATATTCAATTGTTGTGGTTGAATTGTTTTTTAAACCAATTTGGACTTGCTGAGCATATTTTTGATTGATCACGTTGGCTAGATCTTGTCCCCATACATGCTCATCATCATTGGTGACAGTGAATTTTTCGAATACGGTTTCATTGCCATTCTCATCAAATACGCGGAACCATACGCTATCGCCGACACTAGCATCTACGGTCGAAGCCAAATAATTCCCCGAGGTTATCCATTTATCTAATGGGTTATCATTGCCGCCATCGCCGTTGTCATTACCGCTAAATGAAATGTCACTACAGTTATAAAAACCTTCACCGGCGGGATCTTGACGCTGCCAGCGACTATACAAAACCGCATCGCCGCTGCGATCGCTTGGTAGGGTGACTTCCATTTGGTAATACTTTAAACCGTTTAAGGTGACGATAGGTAAGTTGCCAAAATCGGCTATTAGCTCTAGATCGGTCCATGCAAGCGGCATAGTGGCAGAGTCGTAACTTGGCTTGCTTAGGTAGATTTTCCAGAAACTTGGGTTGTGGGGTGTGTTAGCGCGATATTGCAGAGTGATCTTACCATTATTGGTTAAATCCACTTTTGTTTTTTGCCAATCTGGCGATGGGAGGTCAATACCATGTTTGGCTTTATCACCCGCCGAACAAAGATTGCCGTCGGTGATCGCCGTCTCAACCGCTGTTTGATTGTTGTAATTAGAGACTAAAGTGGCAAATTCCGGCTTTTGCACAAACGGTGTCCAGCTTGATTCAATAAATGCCGCACGGCAAGCTGCATTTGGAATGGTATGGCCATCGCTAGAATCCCAATAGCCACCATCTATATCACAGATCTGCTGTCTGGCAGGTGGATAGTCCATATAACCATGAGCTTGCACATTACTCGATAGTGCCGATAAACCAATAACACCCAATAGGGCGCTTATTGAAAGAGGGGTTGTTTTCATTTTTATCTCCATATAAAAAAGATATCCACTAGGTTCAACAATATTGCTTGAGTACATTGTTTTGCTAGATAGAAATAGTGCTAATTGACCGTAAAGTCATTGAGTCTGGAGTGGAATAATAAAAATGTGGAATACAGTTTGCTGACTTTTAAAGTGAGCTCGAACTAATTGTTCAAATGTTGCACAGTAACGTAGGGTTTTGAGGTGTTGATCGAAGTTAACCTATAACCAACAAAAAAATAACAATCGGTTTCTTGCTGAATTGAGGATTTTGTTTTTTATACTTTTCTGAGAGCTGGGGCGATAGAGACAAAAAAGCCTCATCCAAGGATGAGGCTTATTGCTTCTTTCGAAATTGGCTCCCCTTGCAAGACTTGAACTTGCGACATACGGATTAACAGTCCGCCGTTCTACCAACTGAACTAAAGGGGAATTACTCTTTTACAATGCTGATTTACACCAACATTCAATATATGGTGCCTCGAGGCGGAATCGAACCACCGACACGAGGATTTTCAATCCTCTGCTCTACCGACTGAGCTATCGAGGCAAAAGATGGTGCCGACTACCGGAGTCGAACTGGTGACCTACTGATTACAAGTCAGTTGCTCTACCTACTGAGCTAAGTCGGCACACTATACCTTTTACTGTGTTGCTATGTTACCGTTTTAATTTTAAAAATCAAACACCAACAATTTTAAATTGTGGTGCCCGGAGGCGGAATCGAACCACCGACACGAGGATTTTCAATCCTCTGCTCTACCGACTGAGCTATCCGGGCAACGGGCGCTATTAAACGAGTTTTAGCCCAAACCGTCAACTATTTTTTGTAAAAAACCTAAAAAAAGTGTTTGTTTGCTGCGCATTTGAGCGTTTGGTCGGTTTTTTGAACGCTTTACTTCATTGCATGGAATTCTTTTTTATAGCGTGTCACTTTTTCTAAGTAATGTCTCGACTCTGCATTCGGGTGTTTTTTCGTCAATGCCCAGTAAACTTGACTCGGTTGATTATGGTTAATGCTATTAATGGCACTGGTTTTCCCGCCACCAAAAGTATTAAACACACCACCTGCGCCACCGTTATAAGCTGAAATCATACTGTACTGTAATGAAGTCGGGTTACTAATCCCTTTCAAGTAACGCTTTTCAAGAAGGTAGAAGTAAGCGGTACCGGTATCAATATTATTGGCTGGATTGTATAAATATTCTGGACTTGGCATGCCAGATTTGCCTTTTACAATATTGAAAACATCATGTCCGGCGGTTCTTGGAATAATCTGCATCAAACCATAAGCCTTAGCCCAACTCACTGCATACGGATTAAAGTTACTTTCGGTTTTGATGATGGCGTAAATTAAATCTTCAGGAATATCGTATTTTTTCGACGCCTTACGCACGATGTCAGCATATTGATAACTGCGTAACTTGGAGTGATTTTTTACCATTGGAATGGTGACGTAATAAGAGGTTTTAAAATCAACTTGGCGTTTTTGTAATTTATGGTCAATCAAATAGTCGGCAAACTGACTGGCTCGCCATGACCATTCTATTGATTTTCCGTTTTGATCTACTACTTGACCGGTAAGAAAAGGTTTGCCCCCTAATGCGATCTCTTTAGATGAGAATAGATCGACATTACCTGGCTTGTCTGGGGTTAGCAGTGTGGTCACAATCGCGTGGCGTAAGTGTTGCTTGGGATCGGTTGATGCAATGGTCTCGATGGTGACGGTGCCGTTATCGAAATCAATATTTGAGCGGTTTAAGTAATCATCGGTATATTTGACGTAATTTTTAGCCCCAGCCATTTTAATATCATCATTACCCCAGCGTTTGGCGATATCGCCTGAGAACTGGGTCATTAAATTATCTAATGCATCGGTATCTTTTTGATACTGACCGGGTAATGGAGCAAGGTTTTTAGCAAAGCGATTTGAGGGGGTGTAATCCACATCGTACATCCCTTCAACAAACTCACGGCTACAACCAGATAAAATCAGGCAGACTAAGATGAATAACGACGTTTTAATATTCATTGTATTTTTAATTTTATGATTTTAAATGGATGCGGGCGGTATAAGCGAAAATGAGGCGATAACTTTTGCCTCATCATTATTTGCCTTACTTAATATTTATCAGCTATTCGCTTGGTGGCGTGTAACCTTCAATGATGATGTCTTTACCTTCAAACAAGAAATTCACCATTTCAGTTTCAAGTAATTTACGATGTTCAGGATCCATCATGTTCAATTTCTTTTCATTGATCAGCATGGTTTGCTTATGTTGCCATTGTCCCCACGCTTCTTTACTGATGTTATCAAAAATACGTTTACCTAAATCACCAGGATACAATTGAAAATCTAGACCATCAGCGTCTTTTTTTAAGAAACTACAAAATACAGTGCGGCTCATAATGAGTCCTCTTGAATAGAATAAAGGGGGCGCTCGCTTAATGACATAACCATCTTAAATTCAAAAGATAGCGGTGTTACATTCAAAAGAAAGTAGATGCAGCAGTTGCTTGACTGGTGCCGCTAAACCGATCTCTTGCACGGGAGCATTATTTTGTTGTGGTAAGTTATACCAAAGACCTTGCTTATCTTCCATCACCAAACTCGGTTCACGGGTTAAATTAATCAAGATAGGAGTAATATCGAGGTGATAATGACTAAAAGTATGACGAAATGCGGTAAGTACTTGCTTACTGTTAATCATAGGTTCTGTAATAGAACGCAAGTCTAATTGATGTTCAACCTCGGCAGTGTCATGTTGAGGGAAACAAAATAATCCGCCCCAAATACCAGATTGTGGCCTTTGTTCCAGCCATACCTTTCCTTGGTAATGCAACATTACAAACCAAGTTTCTTTGATTGGTTTGACTTTTTTAGGTTTTTTACCCGGAAAGTCAGTTTGGCGTAATTGAGCTTTGGCTTGACACATATTAGCCACAGGGCATAAGTCACACTTAGGCTTAGAGCGAGTACACACTATCGCACCCATATCCATCATGGCTTGATTGTATTTGTCGACATCTAATGCTGGCGTGTGTTGCTCCGCTATTTGCCATAATTGATTCTCAACTATTTTTTGCCCTGGCCAACCTTCAATCGCAAAACAACGCGCTAAGGTGCGTTTTACATTACCGTCTAAAATTGCGTGGGGCTGCTTATAAACGGAAGATAAGATAGCTGCCGCAGTCGAACGACCAATACCGGGTAGGGCATTCATTTGCTCAATATCGAGTGGGAATTCGCCTTGATATTGCTGTTGTACCATCTTTGCCGCTTTATGTAAGTTGCGCGCGCGAGCGTAATAACCCAGACCAGTCCAAAGGTGCAATACTTCATCTTGATGGGCGTTGGCTAAATCGTTTACTGTTGGGAAGCGCTCGAGAAAGCGATGAAAGTAGGGAATAACCGTAGTCACTTGAGTTTGTTGCAACATGATTTCCGATAACCAGACCTTATAAGCGGTTTTGTGTTGTTGCCAAGGTAGGGTTTTACGGCCATAGTTTTTATACCACTGCAAAATGGCTTGGGAGAATTGGGTCACAACATGCTCTATATGGTTTTATTCTTGAGCGCCGATTGCATCATACCTAGGTTATTAAGTAAACCGGATGTAAATAAAATCACCAATATTGTGGATAAAAGCTTGCACCTTGGGCGTATCTTGGGATAATTCGCCACTTATATTCTTGATACTTGCCGCGGCAACGCCAATTATCTTGAATCATCTTTTATTCTCTTTTTTAAACTTAAACCTTCAGGCGAAATCATGACAGAAGTAACCAAACCCCAATTAACCGAAGATGGCAAAATTGTAAGACGAATTCGCAGTTTTGTTCGCCGTGAAGGGCGCTTAACCAAAGGTCAAGAAAACGCGATTAATGATTGCTGGCCAACTATGGGCATCGACTTTATCGAGCAACGTCTTGATTGGAATGAAGTGTTTGGCAACAATAACCCTGTTGTGCTTGAAATCGGTTTTGGTATGGGCGCATCATTGGTTGAAATGGCAAAAAATGCCCCTGAGAAAAACTTCTTAGGTATTGAAGTGCACAGCCCTGGTGTTGGCGCTTGTTTAGCTTCTGCGCAAGAAGCCGGCGTCACCAATTTACGCGTGATGTGCCATGATGCAGTCGAAGTGTTTGAACACATGATCCCTGATAATAGCGTGCTAACCTTGCAGCTATTCTTCCCAGATCCTTGGCATAAAGCGCGTCATCATAAACGTCGCATCGTTCAATTAAGCTTTGCTGAGATGATCCGCAATAAGCTAGTGTTGAATGAAGGCATTTTCCATATGGCGACAGATTGGGAAAATTACGCCGAACACATGGTTGAAGTGATGAACGCGGCGCCAGGTTTTGAAAATATCGCGAGCGATGGTGATTTTATTGCTCGTCCAGATGAGCGACCACTGACTAAGTTTGAAGCTCGCGGCCATCGTTTAGGTCACGGCGTGTGGGATATTAAATACCGCCACACGGCTTAATGGCTTATTGATATCAGTTAGTTGAAGTCATATAGAATAAAACCAAAAGCCAGCCTCTAATGCTGGCTTTTTTGCCCTTAAAGGAGAGTTCCATGCCTCAAGCCACCCCTGAATTATTATCAAATATTCTCTATCAAGTTCGTCCTCTTATTGGCAAGGGAAAGGTCGCCAATTACATCCCTGCGTTGGCTTGTATTCCCAATGATAAGCTTGGTATTGCTATCTATACCAACGATGGAGAAGTGATCAAAGCTGGTGATGCCGATGAAGCTTTCTCGATTCAATCGATTTCTAAAGCGCTGAGCTTGACGCTTGCCATGCAGTTATATCAGCCAGAAGAGATCTGGTCACGAGTAGGAAAAGAGCCATCGGGGCAGGCGTTTAATTCGATGATCCAGCTTGAAGTTGAGCAAGGTATTCCGCGCAATCCGTTTATTAATGCTGGCGCGATTGTGGTGGCGGATATGCTGCAAACCCGTCTTGCCGCGCCGCGTCAGCGCTTATTGGATTTTACCCGTAAGCTGTCCGGTGATACTGATATTGTGTACGACAAAGTCGTGGCGTTCTCTGAAATGCAGCACAGTGATCGTAATGCGGCAATCGCCTATTTAATGCGTTCATTTGGTAATTTTGATAATGAAGTGATCCCTGTACTCAATAATTATTTTCATGCCTGTGCGTTAAAAATGAGTTGTGTCGATTTAGCCAAAACTTTTAGTTATCTAGCCAATAAAGGTCAATCGGTACAAACCGGTAAACAAATTATTCAACCCAATCAAACCAAACGCTTAAATGCACTATTAGCCACTTGTGGTTTATACGATGGCGCAGGTGAATTTGCTTTTCGGGTTGGCATGCCGGGTAAATCGGGTGTAGGCGGTGGGATCGTTGCGGTGATCCCTGGCGAAATGAGCATCGCAGTTTGGTCACCAGAGTTGGATAAATCCGGTAATTCACTGGCAGGAACCGCGGCTTTAGAAATGTTATCAAACCAATTAGGTCGTTCAATTTTTTAGATAGCGATTCTCTTTAATTTAAATAGCGCTGGATCTCTTTATCTTAAACCAAGAGATTCAGTGCTTTTTTATTCTTCATCTTCTACAAACAGCGCAACTAAGTCATTAAAGAAAAGCTTTCCTTTTTGAGTCACTTGCCAGTCCGTGTCGGTTTGAGTTAGATAACCTTGCTCAATGGCTGTGGATATGTCGCTTTCAATCTCCGCCAGTGCCATTCCGGTGCGTGCAATAAATTCGGCTTTCGGGCAACTTTCAATTAAGCGAAAACGATTCATAAAATATTCGAACGGGCGATCAACGGGCTCGACCAAAATTTCAGTGTCTCGGTAAGGTTTCACTAAGTTTTGATAAGCCGCTAAATAGCCTTTTGGGTGTTTAATTTTGGTCGTGCGAATAATGCGTCCATCGGCAAAACTGAGTTTACCGTGCGAGCCACAACCAATACCAAGGTAGTCACCAAAGTGCCAATAATTTAAGTTATGACGGCATTGATAGCCAGGCTTGCTGTAGCCTGATATTTCATATTGAACATAACCGGCATTAGTTAAGCGCTGGTGGCCTTGTTCAAAAATATCCCATAAATCATCATCATCGGGCAATGTTGGTGGCTTTGAATAAAACAAGGTGTTCGGTTCAATCGTTAATTGATACCAAGACAAATGATACGGATTGAGCTCAATCGCTTTGTCGAGATCATCTAAAGCTTGTTGCTGGCTTTGATTAGGAAGGCCATGCATTAAATCGAGGTTAAAACTGTTTAAGCCAATTTTATGCGCGAGATGCGCGGCATTGATCGCTTCTTGCTTACCATGAATTCGACCTAAAGCTTGCAGTTTTTCATCTTCGAAACTTTGCACCCCAATTGATATCCGATTCACCCCTTGTAACTGAAATTGAGCAAAACGCTCAGCTTCAATCGTGCCGGGGTTGGCTTCCATAGTGATCTCTATATTATCTTCAAAACCGATCTGTGCTTCGATCCCTTGTAATAATCGGCCGATGCCTGGTGGCGAGATCAGACTTGGCGTGCCGCCTCCAATAAATATTGAATGCAACCGTCGCGGCGCAGTCGATGCTTGCGCTAATTGATAATGCTCAATATCGAGCTGTAAATCTTCTAATAAGGCGTCGATGTACTGACTTTCTGGGATCTCACCTTTTTGGGCGTGAGAGTTAAAGTCGCAATATGGGCATTTTTGTACACACCAAGGAATGTGGACATATAAGCTCAATGGAGGAGGTGTTAGCACGTTGTCGCCTTAATTTGGGGTTATTGACGTTGTCGTTTGTTTCTCTCGACAACGTCAATGACTTTAGGATGTGTTGATTTGATAGAAGATATTATGAGTTAAAAAACGGCTGATCGGCCATTTGAGTAAAGAGTGATTTTAACGCTTTTCCGCGATGGGATAATTGTTTTTTACGCATAGGTTCAAGTTCGGCAGAGGAGCATTGATCCTCTGGCACCCAAAAGATTGGATCGTAGCCAAAGCCGTGTTCGCCCATCGCTTCAGTTAAGATTTTTCCTTCCCATACCCCATGACAAACCAACGGGGTTGGATCATCGGCATGTTTCATTACCACTAAGACACAATGAAAACGTGCGCTGCGTTGCTGGGCGGGGACATCTTTCATCGCGGCTAATAGTTTTTCAAGGTTTTGCTGATCGCTGGCATCGGCTCCGGCATAACGGGCTGAATAAATACCTGGCGCCCCTTGTAGGTAATCAACTTCTAAGCCTGAGTCATCGGCAATCGCAGGTAAACCTGTTTCTTTGGCGGCATGACGCGCTTTGATAATGGCGTTTTCAATAAAAGTGGTGCCTGTCTCTTCCGCTTCGATAAGATTGAATTCGCTTTGAGCGTGTACATCAAATCCAAAGTCGGCTAATAAACTGGCCATTTCTTTCACTTTGCCTTGGTTGCCAGTGGCGAGTACGAGTTTTTTCATGAGAGATCCTGCATCGTATTATTAAATTTGATGGAATAAATGTGGTGATTAAACGGGGTTAAGTATTTAACCGTTAATATCTAATTGTTAATATCTATGCCATCTGAGTCTGTTTTATCGACCATAGTGATGCCAAATATGATTATACCCGTCTTACTTGAAGCTGCAGCTTTGTTAGCTGCGCTAACTCACTGCAACTTCAATTACTTTGGGTATAGAATTACTCTTCCACATAAAATTTTTGCGTGAAGCTAATCGGGCCGCTGCCGGTAGCACCCGCATCAATATTGATATTAAAGGTTAAGTTTTCTTGATCGGAAATGGCAAACTGCGCCAAGTAATAAATCGCCTTACCTTCTTTGATTTGTTTAAATTCAAGTGTCTTGGTTTGCCCAAGTAGGTTTTTAGCGCTGCCAGAAATTTTAGCATCGACGGCAGGTTTGCCCAGTTTAGATTTATCTAACACACTGATATTTAAAATTGCGGAGTGACCATTACGCTTGAGTTGATATTGAGTTGCCACATCGGCAGTGATCAAGGTCGAATTAAACGCAGAATAATGAATTTCGCTATTCTTGATGGTTTTAAATTGTTCGGCATGACTTGGAAGTGAAAACAAAGCGCATAAGGTTAATAGCATCCATTTGTGTAATAACATCCATTTTTTCATTGTGCTTTCCTTTGATTTCAAATTTAAGACTCTTCTTGCTTGAGTAACTCGGCAATGGTGTCGGGTATAAGCTTTGGTGAGCATACTCGAACTTGTTTATGTCGACCGAGTTCACCTTTTTCGATACAGATCGAGCCTTTTGATACTTTAAATTGCTTGGCTAAATACTTCGATAAGTGTGCGTTTGCTTTGCCATCAACCGGCGGCGCGGTGATGGCAATTTTTAATTCTTCCCCATGCAAGCCGACGATTTGATCGCGGCTGGCTTTGGGTTGAACGTAAATACGCACAATAAGGTCATCTTGTACGTAATAAACGGCATTCACTATAGTTGATACCAAATAGCGCCAATAAGGTCGCCCATCAAGTAGTTAGCAAATTGCAGAACTAAGAACAATACCAGTAAGCTCAGATCAAAACCGCCCATAGGAGGAAGAATGCGGCGGATTGGTGCCAATAGTGGTTCGGTTAATTGCATCATCACATATTCAACTGGGCTGCGACCTTGGCTGACCCAGCTTAAAATTGCGCGCAATAATAAGATCCAGAATAATAATCCACCCACGGCTTTGACTAATGCGATAGCGCCGAAGATAAGGAAGCCAACATCAAACATAAATTGACCACTGCCAATCATGGTTAAAATTACAAATTTGAGGACGCTTAAAACATAGGCAAAGATCACCGTCGCTAAGTCTACATTACCAATCGATGGAATAATGCGGCGCAGTGGGGCGATGATAGGTTGAGTCGCCTTGACGATTGATTGTGAGAACGGGTTATAAAAATCGGCGCGAGCCAGTTGTAGCCACACACGTAAGATCACCACCATGATATAAATATCAAAAGCCGTTGAGACTAAAAAGTTAACTGAGTTCATTTATGTAAAACCTTGGTTGAGATTAAAATTAACAGCGAGATCACGGATAACTCCTTCGTCGTTTCCGAGATGACGCACTCTCTTTTTTCCTAGCTGATTTTGTTGTTGCTAAACCAGGATGAATATTTGAGCATTGTAAACAGAACGCCATCATCCGATACGCGAGTAACGCGAGCAGATAGGGGATCTCGCTTTTATCTGTTTTTCAATAACGATCTTAAATTTGTTTTTCCATTTCTTCAGCGCGACGGACTGCCGCTTGCATCGCTTTGGCCACAATGGTCGAAAGGTGACAGTCATTAAAGGTGCGCAGCGCTTCGGCCGTGGTGCCGCCTTTAGAGGTCACTTGTTCGCGCAGGGTCGATAGTTCTAACTCAGGATTTGCCACCACCATTTCAGCGGCGCCCAATGCAGCTTGCTGTACTAAAAGGCGCGCGGTATCTTGATCAAAACCTTGGGCAATCGCTTCTTGCTGCATCGCTTCCATAAACAAGAAGAAGTATGCCGGAGCGCTACCCGCAGCAGCAATAATATTATTAATACCAGACTCTTGTTCTACCCAACAAATCTCACCCACCTTCGACATTAAATCGCCAGAAAATTGCTTATCGGCACTGGATACTTGCGGAGTAGCATAAAGACCACTCATACCTTTACCAACTAATGATGGTGTATTGGGCATCACTCGTACTAAATTAACGCTTTGACCAAGCATTTGATTTAATCGTTGCGCTGAAATGCCAGCAGCAATCGAGATTATCAGCTTGTTGCTTAAATTTATGCCGCTAAACGCAGCGCAAACATCGGCCATCATTTGTGGTTTTACCGCTAAAATAATCACATCTGCGGTTTCAACCGCGCTAATATTATCTGTCGTAGTATGAATACCATAACAATCGCTGAGATCGTTTAATTTAGCCTCATCACGGCCAGTAGCGGTAATGTTTTTGGCTTTGTAACCACTCGATAGCATACCGGCGAAAATAGAACGAGCCATGTTGCCCGAGCCAATAAAGCTAATTTTGCGTTGTTCCATGTAAAATCATCCTTTTTGCTGATAATGCTGTTCGGTTTATAACGGTAATTATGCCTGATAAATGCCATTTTTAGCGACTAATATTGTTACATTAAGCGAACCAATTATTTAAAGGCTAACCCATTATGTAGACGTTAGTTCATAATTTAGAAGCAGACTCATTCTTTAGCCGTCGGGTAATGACGCTCACCAAAAATAGCGGTACCAATTCTGACCATGGTGCTGCCAGCTTCAATCGCCGCTTGCATATCACCGCTCATGCCCATTGATAAAGTATCGACTTGAGGGTAATGCTGCTGCAGTTGTAATTGCAGGTTTTTCAAATGCTCAAAAGCGGCCAATTGAGAAGCATAATCCGATACATTTTCAGGAATCGACATCAATCCTCTTAATGTGAGGTTAGGCAGGTCATTTATCAACTGTGCTAGTGCAAAAGTTTGGGCATGGTCAATCCCTGATTTAGAGGCTTCACCACTGGTGTTGACTTGAATTAAGACTTGCAAAGGTGCGAGGTTGATTCGCTGATCGTTGAGACGCTGCGCTATTTTTTCACGGTCAATTGAGTGAACCCAATCAAAGTTTTCTGCGATGAGTCGAGTTTTATTGGATTGAATTGGTCCAATAAAGTGCCATTCAAGCTCAGTCTGGTTATAGTGCTCATTGAAGTGGTGAATTTTATCCACTCCCTCTTGAACATAGTTTTCGCCAAACTGACGCTGCCCTGATGCAATTGCCTGTTCCAATGCTTCAATTGGTTTGGTTTTGCTGACCGCAAGCAATTGCACCGAATGTGGTTGGCGTGAGAATTTTTCTTCTGCGGTGCGTATTAGCCCATTAATGTGTTCTATATTGTTTTGAATAGTATACATAATTTTGGTTTCGGTAAGGAATAGTAATGAATATCGCTGAGTTATTGGATTTTAGTGTAAAGCATAATGCATCAGATCTACATCTTTCTGCTGGCGTTCCGCCGATGTTGCGCATTGATGGTGATATGAGAAAGCTCGAAATGGATGCTTTTTCACATTCAGAAGTGCACACTTTAGTGTTTGATATTATGAATGATGCTCAGCGCAGTGAATATGAAGAAAAGCTCGAAATTGATTTTTCTTTTGAATTGCCGAACGTAGGACGTTTTCGTGTTAATGCTTTTAACCAAGCGCGCGGTTGTGCGGCGGTGTTTCGTACTATTCCGATGAAAATTCCAACCTTAGAAGATATTGGCGCACCAGAGATCTTCCATCAAATGGTGAACTATGAAAAGGGACTAGTATTAGTTACAGGCCCTACCGGTTCGGGTAAATCGACGACACTGGCGGCGATGGTCGATCATATTAACCGTAATCAGAAAAAACATATTCTCACCATTGAAGATCCAATTGAATTTACTCACTCCAATCATAAATGCTTAATTAACCAACGTGAAGTGCATCGCGATACTCATGGCTTTAATGAAGCATTACGCTCTGCATTACGTGAAGATCCCGATGTTATTTTGGTGGGTGAGTTGCGTGATAAAGAAACCATTAGTTTAGCGTTAACCGCAGCGGAAACTGGCCACTTAGTGTTTGGTACTTTGCACACCAGCTCTGCCGCTAAAACCATTGACCGTATTATTGATGTGTTTCCCGGCGCAGACAAAAATATGGTGCGCTCTATGTTGTCTGAATCAATGCGAGCTGTTGTGGCGCAAAAACTGCTTAAGCGTACCGGCGGTGGCCGAGTAGCTTGTCATGAAATTATGATCGCGACGCCAGCGATTCGAAATCTTATTCGTGAAGATAAAGTGGCGCAAATGATGTCGATGATCCAAACCGGATCGGCGACTGGGATGCAAACTATGGAGCAAGCGGCGCGACAATTGATGGCGCAAGGCGATGTTGACCCTGATGAAGTAAGACAAAAAATTGAAGGTATGGATTCACCGTATTAAGTTGGCTGAGATTTTATAAGACACAGACAACAGCAATAATTTCATATGCAACAGTAAAGGATTTAATCGAGATGCAATTGGATCAAGTTTTAGAAATGATGGTGGGATCAAAAGCCTCGGATATTTATCTTACCGTCGGAGCGCCGTGTTTATTTCGGATTGATGGTGAATTAAAAGCCCACGGCGGCGCACTCGATAAAGGCGCAGTAGAGGCTTTATTGTTTGAAATGATGGATAGCGATCGCCAGCGTGATTTTCAACGTGAACACGAGTCCAACTTTGCCATAATGCGTGACAGTGGACGCTTCCGTGTCAGTGCTTTTTTCCAACGTGAATTACCTGGCGCGGTGATCCGCCGGATTGAAACCAAAATCCCGACGATGGACGATTTACACTTACCCGAAATATTGAAAGATTTATGCACGGCTAAACGTGGCTTGGTGCTGGTGGTTGGTGCGACCGGTTCGGGTAAATCGACCTCGATGGCGGCCATGACCGGCCATCGAAATGTCACCATGACGGGGCATATTTTAGCGGTGGAAGATCCGATTGAGTTTGTGCATGAACATAAAAAATGCATTGTGACTCAGCGTGAAGTTGGGCTTGATACCGACAGCTATGAAATCGCCCTTAAAAACTCATTACGCCAAGCGCCTGATATGATATTGATTGGTGAGATCCGTAGCCGAGAAACGATGGAATATGCCATGACCTTTGCGGAAACGGGGCATCTTTGTATGGCAACATTGCACGCCAATAACGCCAACCAAGCGCTTGAACGGATATTGCATTTAGTGCCCAAAGATCAAAAAGAGCAATTCTTATATGATTTATCCTTGAACCTAAAAGGTGTGGTGGCGCAGCAATTAGTACGTGATAAAGATGGAAAAGGTCGTCATGGGGTGTTTGAAGTTTTGATCAATACGCCGCGGATGTCGGATTTGATCCGCCGTGGTGAAATGCACGAATTGAAAACCACGATGCTCAACTCCAAAGATGCTGGGATGCAAACCTTTGACCAAGCCTTATTTCAATTGCTGCAAGAAGATAAAATCACGCTTGATGATGCCATGCACAGCGCCGATTCTGCCAATGACCTGCGCATGATGCTAAAAACTATGGTGGATTCACCGATTGGTGAAAGTGAGAAACTCAAAGGCATTAAAATCGATATGGGTTAAATTGCTACTAAATCAATCATCATTCCATGCGTGAGGCTGTGCGTTCACCACGTCATTCCATGCATGAGCCTAAGCGAATAGACAGGGAATCTCGCTTTGTTTTTAACCCGGTTAATCAGGCTTTAAGAGATTAAAGCCTGATGGGAGCAGTTACCCATATTGCGCTTCAAACCAACTCTCTAAAATCACCACCGCAGATTGGCAATCGACATTCCCCTTGGTTAATGCTTTATAACCGCCCATAGAAAATAACTCAGCGCGCGCTTCTTGAGTCGATAAACGTTCATCATGCATTTCAACGGTGACGCCAAAGCGGCCAAATAAACGATTACCAAACTTTTTAGCGCGAGTGGTGATAGTCGTCAGATCCTTACCTTCCATATCGGTCGGCAGTCCAACCACAATTAAGTTTGGTTGCCATTCTTTGATCAACTTTTCGATTTCATCCCATTTAGGAATACCGTCCACCGCTTTAAAGGCTTTCAGTGGTGAGGCGGTTCCTGTAATGGTCTGGCCGATGGCGCTGCCAATACTTTTGGTACCGTAATCAAAAGCCATAATGGTTTGGTTGCTCATAAACGTCTCTGATGAATAGGTAAAATGAATTTTGTCGGTTTAGCTTACGCGCGGCCCGATTCAATCGAAAGTTGCGAAACATCAATCCCGAGCGACTGAACCGCTTTTTTCCAGCGCAAAGGAGCCGGAGTATCAAAGATAATACTCGCGTCTGCCGGAGTGGTAAGCCATACATTATCCAATAGCTCTTGCTCTAATTGGCCGGCATCCCAACCAGAGTATCCTAAGGTAACTAAGTATTGTTTTGGCTCCGCTTCGGTGCCGAGAACGGTTAAAATATCTTTTGAAGTGGTGACCGCCAATTGACCATTAATATCAATACTCGATTGGTACTCATCTTTTAAACTATGCAGAATAAAGCCGCGGTCGGTGGCAACAGGGCCGCCATTTAACACCGGTGTGAGTAAGCTTTTGGTGCAAATTTGTGGATGTACAGGTTGCACTTCAATTTGCTTTAGCATGTTACCGACATCAATACCAATAGGGGCATTAATGACTAACCCCATCGCGCCTTCATCATTATGTTCGCAGACATAGATCACGGTGCGAGTGAAGTTTGGATCGGCCATGCTTGGCATCGCAATAAGAAAATGATCGGTTAAATCCATCATTTCATTATTGCTGTTATCTTGATTGATACTCGCTTCAGACATCGCTTATTTCTCCGTATCTCTCTGTCGTTAATGAACCTGCCGAGCTCAAAAGAAAGCACCAGCAGGTATGATACCCATCCATACGACTTATTTATTCGCTACTCGACGCTCAATCGCATCCATTAGCTTGCCGGTAATTGAAATATCAAATGCCGCTTCAATTTCTTTAATACAAGTTGGACTAGTGACATTAATTTCCGTCAGCTTATCACCGATAACATCCAGACCAACAAAAATCAGGCCTTTCTCTTTTAGGGTTGGCGCCACCGCTTGAGCAATTTTAAGATCGGTTTCACTTAATGGACGGGCTTCACCACGACCACCAGCCGCCAAGTTGCCGCGGGTTTCGCCTTTAGCTGGAATACGAGCTAAGCAATACGGCATAGGTTCGCCGTCGACCACTAAAATACGTTTATCACCATTACTAATATCGGGTACAAACGTTTGTGCCATCGCGTAGTTTTGACCGTGGTTGGTTAAGGTTTCAATGATCACCGAAACGTTTGGATCGCCTTGTTTCACACGGAAAATAGACGCGCCGCCCATGCCATCAAGTGGTTTTAGGATCACATCGCCATGCTGCTGATGGAAAGCTTTGATTTTTTGATCTTTACGCGTCACCAGTGTGGTCGGCGTGAGCTCTGGGAACCAAGCGGTGAATAATTTTTCATTACAGTCACGCAAGCTCTGCGGTTTATTGACGATCAAGGTACCAAGATTTTCGGCGCGCTCAAGAATGTAAGTCGCGTAAATAAACTCAGTATCAAAAGGAGGATCTTTACGCATTAATACCGCGTCAAGTTCAGACAGTTCGATGGTCTGCTCTGAGTCAAATTGATACCAGTTGGCAGGATCGTCGATCAAAGTGACAATCTTAGTGTCGGCAATGGCAACGCCTTGTTCTAGATGTAGGTCTGCCATTTCCATGTAATGGATTTCCCAGCCGCGACGCTGTGCTTCTAACATCATGGCAAAACTAGAGTCTTTTTTGATATTAATCGATGAGATAGGATCCATTACGATGCCGATTTTCATGTGTTTCTCCTGCTAATGTTACTTAAACCTCGATGAGGGTAACGGTAGAAATTAAAGAATGTAATTAACCAAGATCGCCAAAACGAACTTGTAACGCGGTGATGGCCGATAAACCTGCCGTTTCGGTACGTAGAACGCGCGGACCTAACAAGGTTTCTTCAAATTGATACACTTGTGTCATTTGGATTTCTGGATCGGATAATCCACCTTCCGGCCCAATCAATAAGCGTACTTTACTCACCGGTGTCGGTAAGGTGTTGATCGAATACTTGGCTCTTGGGTGTAAGTTAAGCTTAAGACCATCATAATCTTCTGCGCACCATTGTTCTAGTTGCATTAATGGTCGAACTTCAGGCACCACATTACGGCCACATTGCTCACAGGCGGCAATCGCAATTTTCTGCCATTGTTGTAATTTTTTCTCAAATCGTTCGGCATTCAATTTGACGCCGCAACGCTCTGAGATTAAAGGGGTGATGGTATTGACGCCAAGCTCAACTGCTTTTTGAATGGTGAACTCCATTTTATCACCACGCGAAATCACTTGCCCTAAATGCAAATTGAGGGGGGATTCACAGCTGCGTTCAATTCGTTCGTGTAATTCAACCGTAACATTTTTTTTAGACACAGCGGATATAATGGCTGGAAATTCTGCGCCACTGCCATCAAAAAGAAGAATTTCTTGTCCTGCTGTCATGCGCAATACGCGGCCAATATGACCGGCGGCATCGTCAGCAAGCGAGAGTTCGCCCAGTCCCAGAATGGTTTCTGGATGGTAAATTCTAGGGGTTCTCATGCGGTAACCTGTATTCGATTAAAAGTCTCCCCTTAACATGGGTGTTTTTAACTGAAAAAACAAGGGCAAAATGCACGATTGAGAAGTGATAAATCGATTGGGCGTATCAGTGTTAAGCTTAGGTTTGTTAAGTTAAGTTTAGGTTTGGTCGTGAGCCAGTTGGACTCTAACTTGGTTGCGGCCACTATTTTTAACCAGATACAAGGCTTTATCGGCGCGTCCATAAGGGAGGTCGGTTTGCTCACCTTGCACAATGTCCGTTACGCCAATTGAAACCGTACAACGCAGTCGTGGCGCTTCATGGTTACCATTACTGGCAATAATAAAATGATTGGTTTCAACAGTAGAGCGTAGGTTTTCTATTCGTTGTTCTACACTGGTTAAGTTATTTGATTTTATGAGTAAAACAAACTCTTCTCCGCCAAGACGAGCCAGATGATCGCTCTCGTCACAAAAACCGGCAAGCAACTCAGAGAATTGGATCAACACCGCATCTCCTGCTAAGTGACTGTATTGGTCGTTGACACGTCTAAAGAAATCAATGTCGATCAACGCCATATAATATTGCTCAGCAACACCATTTTGTTGATGCTCATTCATGGTATTGATCAAGTAACGGCGATTGGGGATATTGGTTAACGCATCTTGCTCCGATAGTTTCTTTAAACGACGTTGTTTTTTGATTTTATCGGTCACAACCGTAATGAAAGTACACAGCGCCGGTTGGCCGTCCCATATTATTGCGCGATCGGTGATTTCGACGATGGCTGGGTTACCAAATAAATCGGTATGGGGGATGATTTTGGCAGGGGTGGCTTGTTTTTCATCCATTGCTTGTTGGTAGCGAATTTGAGCGTCAGCGTGTTCTTCTGAATCAATTAATACCATTAATGAGTCAAGGCTTAAAATTTGCTCAGCACTTTCCAGACCACTAAAACGGGCAAATGCGTCATTCGCATAAAGAGGGCGGAAGTTAACATGCACAACACAGGCGTTAGGATGGATGTCGAGGATATGTTTATAAGCAGTCATGATTTCAATTCACAAGGTATTAGGCGCACATATTAGTAGTCTCAAACAAATGAAGATAGGGCGTTACATATAATATTTAAGCTTACTCATCTTATTTATTTTGTATTATTAAATAAACAAGGTGTTATATTCTATTTTTGTTTGTATTTATTGTTACTCATTCATGTGGGGAATGTTGTTATCACTCAGTTGTTTTTAATGACATTCGTTTTTTAGTTGCACTCGCTTTTTAATTGCAGCTGTTGCTTACATTCAAGGCAGTGGTATTGAGCTTGGTTGCGCATCACTTTATTATGGCGACGAATTGATAAATCGTACTGGCGACACTGGCATTGATAAGAGAAAGTTCTACCTTGTACTGAACTGACATCAAACTGGTGACGGGTATCAGGATTAAGTTGAAATACCTTAAGCATGATCGCTTGCCACTCTTTACCATGCGGGCGCACTCGACCAAATTGATGGTAAGTCAGTAAATGGGCGATTTCATGCGGGATCACTTGGTGTAAAAAAGCGCTTTGATTTTCTAATAATAAAGTCGGGTTCAGCCTTATTTCCCAGCTCTGCAAATATGCTTTTCCTGCCACTTTGCCGCGAACATTATAGTGAACACTTGGGGGATCAAACTTCTCGTCCAATACTTGCTCGGCTTTATGCATGCAGTGTTGCACGGTTTGGTTTATCTGTTGCAGTAACGCTGCGGGAATATCACGACCTGCCATCATTGACCTTAAGTTTAGAACGATACCCAATAAAAAATCCCTACTTTAATGATCAAAGTAGGGAGGGGAAGAATATCGAAGATATAAGCGTTGCGCTATACCTGATATATAAAAATCAGTGTTTACGTTGAATGGTGGCTCGATAACCATGCCAAGTGGCAAAACCTAAGATTGGCATCGTGATGAGCATGCCGATCCCTGCGGTGGCAAATCCGATCAAGAGCCCCACCACAATAAGTGCAGCCCACACCATCATGGCTGATAAGTTGTGCTTTACTGCGTTAAAACTGGTAAAGACAGCGGTCATCACATCGACCCGTCTTTCCATCATTAAAGGTATCGAAAAAGCCGAGATAGAAAAAATCAAACAAGAAAAAATGATCCCGACCACCGAACCTGTGACTAAGAAGGGCATAAAGTGTGATAGCGGCGCGCCTTGCATTTCGGGGTATATGGCATGCAGCAAAGAGGCAATACGCATCCAAAAGATCATCGCGACGCACAGCATCACTGCAAAGCTCCATTGCGATACGGAGTTACGCCGAATGGCAAACATGGAATGCAGTAGTTTAGGTGGGTTATTTTTTTCCATTTGCCAACTGGCATCGTAAAGCCCTAATGCTAAAAACGGACCGATCAGCATATAAACAATTAAACTGGGGAAGACCACTAAGTGCGAGCCTTGTAAGAAAACTACCCATTCGATACCTGCGGCGGCTAAGGCGAAACAGAGTCCGTAAAATAGGCTGACCATAGGGGCATGAATTAAATCGGTGGCACCTTTTTTAAGCCAACCTAGCGGGGCAAAGGTGGCGATATGATTGCATGGGATGGTGCGAGCATATTGGTTATCTGGCACTTTGAAATCAGATGATTTGGCGGTACGAGGCATAAATCCTCCTATGGATTCTCGATTCGTCACGCTTTAACTATTGGCATGATCCGCTTAAATTACAAATTTATTACTCATTATTTATCCGTTATTTTTATAGCTGTAAACAAAAAGCCCTCACCAAAAAGGCAAGGGCTTGATTAAGCTTGTTTTTATTTTTAGTGGCTTTTATAGGCCAGCAAAGGCGCGTAATGAAGCGGCTTTGTCGGTAGCTTCCCAAGGGAACTCTTCACGACCAAAGTGACCATAAGCGGCGGTCTTCTTGTAGATAGGTTGTAGCAAGTTCAACATTTCTTGTAGGCCGTATGGACGTAGGTCGAAGTGTTGACGTACTGCTTCAACAATAATGTCTGCTGGTACTTTTTCAGTGCCAAAGGTTTCAACCATGATAGATGTCGGCTCTGCAACACCAATCGCGTAAGACAATTGAATTTCACAGCGATCAGCAAGACCAGCAGCCACAATGTTTTTTGCTACATAACGTGCTGCATAAGCCGCTGAACGGTCTACTTTTGATGGATCTTTACCAGAGAATGCGCCGCCACCGTGACGCGCTGCGCCGCCGTAGGTATCAACGATAATTTTACGACCGGTTAAACCACAGTCACCCATTGGGCCACCGATAACAAAACGACCGGTTGGATTGATAAAGTACTTAGTGTCTTTATTTAACCATTCTTCAGGAAGAACAGGTTTGATGATTTCTTCCATTACTGCTTCACGTAGATCCGGCGTTGAGATTGAATCGCTGTGCTGAGTTGAAAGTACCACTGCATCAATACCGACAATTTTGCCTTGATCGTATTGGAAGGTAACTTGAGATTTCGCATCTGGACGTAAGAAATCCAACTTGCCGCTTTTACGAACTTCAGCTTGCTTCTTCACTAATAGGTGAGAATAAGTGATTGGAGCAGGCATTAGAATTGGCGTTTCGTTGGTGGCGTAACCAAACATAATACCTTGGTCGCCCGCGCCCTGATCTTTAGGAGCGGCTTTATCGACACCTTGGTTGATGTCTGGAGATTGCTTACCAATGGTATTTAATACGGCGCAAGAGTTGGCATCAAAACCCATATCTGAATGGATGTAACCAATCTCACGAACGGTTTCACGAGTGATTTCTTCGATATCAACCCATGCAGAAGTCGTCACTTCGCCGCCAACCATAACCATACCGGTTTTTACGTAAGTTTCACACGCCACACGTGCTTTAGGATCTTGCTCTAGGATTGCATCCAATACCGCATCAGAAATTTGATCGGCAATTTTGTCTGGATGACCTTCAGATACAGATTCTGAAGTAAATAAATGCTTAGCCATGTATGTGTGCTCCACTTAAAACCACGTCATTGAGTATTTGATGGCGTGATTGAGTTAGAAAAGATGCGTCCATGATTGAAAGTTAACATGTCAAGAGAGGTTAACGACAAGGGCTCGCGTCTTTTAATAAACGTTAAAATTGTAGGTGTTTCTACATCTAGACGTCTATTCTAGTTTTGATTGCTCGAATTACAAGCCTTTTTTTTAATTCAAGGCTACGAAAACGATTACATCAGTGACATAGCGATAAAAAAGTTCAAATTAAAATTACGGCATAAATTTAGACCCAATACGACAACGTTTGCGTGCCTAACCCTATATTTTACTTACAATCCAGTTGAATGTGGTGAAATGTGTGATAGGTATAAAAAGCGAAAAAATAAAGCGCAGAATCAACAGATCGAGATCTTAACGTTTGCAGTCATAGTAAGGCTTTGCGACAATATCGGCGACCAAGCGGGCTGAGGTTATTCTAGCCCGCTTATCCAACCTTAAATATTAAATATTTTCGCTTATGCACTCAGGAGCAGACATGACGTCTCGTAAAGATCTAGCAAATGCAATCCGCGCTTTAAGCATGGATGGTGTTCAACAAGCCAATTCGGGTCACCCAGGCGCCCCAATGGGGATGGCCGATATCGCTGAAGTTCTTTGGCGTTCACACTTAAACCACAACCCACAAAACCCTGAGTGGGCTGATCGTGACCGTTTCATTCTTTCGAATGGCCACGGTTCTATGCTGATTTATTCTTTGCTTCACCTTTCAGGTTACGAGCTACCAATTTCTGAGCTGAAAAACTTCCGTCAATTGCATTCAAAAACTCCAGGTCACCCAGAATACGGTTATGCACCTGGCGTTGAAACAACAACCGGCCCTCTAGGTCAAGGTATCACTAACGCGGTTGGTATGGCGTTGGCTGAAAAATCTCTAGCGGCACAATTTAATAAAGAAGGTCACGACATCGTTGATCACTTCACTTACACCTTCCTTGGCGACGGTTGTATGATGGAAGGGATCTCGCACGAAGCTTGTTCTTTAGCGGGCGTTCTTGGTCTTGGTAAACTGGTTGCATTCTGGGATGACAACGGTATTTCTATCGATGGTCACGTTGAAGGCTGGTTTGCAGACGATACCCCTAAGCGTTTTGAAGCGTACGGTTGGCATGTTATTCCTGGCGTTGATGGCCACGATGCTGATGCTATCGAAGCGGCGATTGCGGCAGCGAAAGCGGATCCACGTCCTACTTTAATTTGTACTAAAACGGTTATCGGTTTTGGTTCACCTAATAAAGCAGGCACCCACGATTGTCACGGCGCACCACTAGGCGCAGATGAAATCAAAGCAACCAAAGAACAACTTGGTTGGGCACACGGTCCTTTCGAGATCCCAACTGATATTTACGCGCAGTGGGATGCAAAAGAAGCAGGCGCAGCGAAAGAAGCGGCATGGAATGAGAAGTTTGCAGCATATGCCGCGGCTTACCCAGAACTTGCTTCTGAATTTAAACGTCGTACTGCTGGTGATCTGCCAAATGATTGGGAAGCGAAAGCCAACGCCATCATTGCTGATCTTCAAGCAAACCCTGCCAACATCGCTTCACGTAAAGCATCACAAAATGCACTAGAAGCGTTTGGCGCAATGCTACCTGAATTTATGGGCGGCTCGGCTGACCTTGCACCGTCTAACCTAACCATGTGGTCGGGTTCTAAATCACTGACTGCTGATGATGCTTCAGGCAACTATATCCACTACGGTGTGCGTGAGTTTGCTATGACAGCAATTATCAACGGTATCGCACTACACGGCGGTTTTGTTCCTTACGGCGCGACATTCCTAATGTTTATGGAATACGCACGTAACGCAATGCGCATGGCGGCGTTGATGAAAATTCAAAACATCCAAGTGTACACTCACGATTCTATTGGTCTGGGCGAAGATGGCCCAACTCACCAACCGGTTGAGCAAATTGCATCACTGCGCATGACACCAAACATGAGCACATGGCGTCCATGTGACCAAGTAGAATCAGCGGTTGCTTGGAAACTGGCGATTGAACGCAAAGATGCGCCATCTGCGCTTATCTTCTCGCGTCAAAACCTAGCACAACAAGCCCGTACTGATGAGCAAGTTGCGAACATCGCTAAAGGTGCTTACATCCTTAACGATTGTGTAGGCACTCCTGAGCTTATCTTGATTGCCACTGGCTCTGAAGTTGAACTTGCAGTAGAAGCGGCAGCGAAACTCACCGCGGAAGGCAAGCAAGTACGTGTTGTATCAATGCCATCAACCGATGCATTTGATAAGCAAGATGCGGCATACCGTGAGTCTGTATTACCATCAGACGTAACAGCGCGTATCGCAATTGAAGCGGGCATTGCGGATTTCTGGTTCAAGTACGTTGGCCTAGATGGTCGTATCATCGGTATGACAACATTTGGCGAATCTGCACCAGCAGGTGAGCTATTTAAAATGTTTGGTTTTACGGTTGAGAACGTGATTGAGACAGCTCAAGAATTGCTGGCTTAATATCGTGATGTAGCGATTAGCTAAGATGATTATAAATTAGCTAAAACAGTTAGAAAATTGAAAACCGAGTCCTTCAAAGGGACTCGGTTTTTTTATGTCTCCATATCAAAAAAATGCTGATTGCTTAATTATTAATCAATGGTGTGAATATTTATGCAGTTTTATCTTACAGATAGAATAAGATTTGATGGTGAATTACTCGCTATATCGTGATAGGTAGGGGGGAGGGAAGGGCTGTTTACAGTGATTTCTTGTGATTTAAATCGCAACAAAATGTTGAAAGTGAGTAATAAACTGTGTTCATAATGAAGAATTGACCAACAAATGACTTGGCGATTAAGCGATTAGAGTGTATAAGTATTCACTACTTGTTACATTTGCTTACTTTTGTCGCTCAATTCGAATCAGATGAGGAATACAATGCGGTTACCTTCACAGCCTAAAGGGCTCTTTCACCTTATAGCCATTCAAATGTGGGAATTCTTCAGTTACTACGGAATGCGTTCGTTACTTATCCTTTTCTTAACTGAAAAATTATTGATGAGCGATCAGCATGCTTATGCCCTTTATGGTGCGTACACCTCATTAGTTTATGTTACCCCGATCATTGGTGGTTATATTGCCGATCGCTATTTAGGTAACTTTTGGTCGGTAGTGGTAGGCAGCGTGCTGATGATTATCGGTCATGCGGTATTGAGTGTACCGAGTGATGCTCACATGACATTATACACTGCGTTAGCTTTGATTATTTGTGGTTATGGTTTCTTTAAAACCAACTCAAGTTGTTTGCTGGGTGAGTTGTATCATGAAAATGAAGATGCGCGTGAAAGTGGTTTTTCTATTTCTTATATTGGTGGCAATATCGGTTCTGCTGTATCACCATTAGTGTGTGGCTATGCTGCCAGTCGTTGGGGGTGGCACGTCGGTTTTGGTTTGGCTGGTATTGGCATGTTTATCGGTTTATGCTTTTTCATTTCAGGTAGCGAAAATTTTTCCCATGTTAAAAAAGGTAACATGCCCGCTTTATTAAAAAAGAGTGCTGGCATTTCACATTGGCAATGGTTGCTTGTTGGTTTAATCGCCAGTGTGGTTGGCTTGATCTTTATACTTAAAGACTTATGGGCCGGTTACATTTTAGCCGCGATTTCGGTGGTATCTTTTACTCAAATCGTTGGCTTGTACAAAAAAAGTAACGCACAAGATCGTAAAAATTTGAATTCAATCTTGTACTTTATGGTATTCGGAATGGTGTTTTGGGCGTTTGATCAACAAGGTGGTAGTTCTATCAGTTTATTTATCGAGCGTAATATGAATACCAATATTGGTGGTTATCAGATCCCAACCGCATTTTTCCAGTCGATTAACCCCATCGCAGTGATCGTTGGCGGAGTCGCAGTGACCTGGTTATGGAAAATGTTAGCCAGTAAAAGCATTTCGGTTCGAACCTTAACTAAGCTCAATATGGGGCTGCTATTATTAACGGCCGGTTTTAGCCTGATCACTTTGTCAGCCAAACTTGCGATGGTAACCGGTAAGACCACCTTCTTTTGGCTGTTGATTGGTTTGTTCTTTATTGGGGTGGCAGAGTTATTTATCGATCCTGTGGCGTTGTCGGCGATCACTCGCTTAAACCCACAAGGTGCAACGGGAACGTTGGCGGGCATCTATATGTTGGCTGGTGGTTCGATTGCGAATTTCTTGGCTGCCAATATTGCTTCTTTAACCGCATCGGATACCCCTCAAAGTGATAATGCGGTCGATTTAATTATGGCAGCAACTCAATATCATCATGTTTTTCAATCGATTCTAATGGTAACGGTTGGGGTGTTGGTTCTAGGTTTACTGGCGGATTTCATCCATAGAAAAGAGCCGGTATAACGAGGTTTCAGTATAAATAGGTTTCAGTATAAATAAGTATTCCACAGTAGAACTCATCACGCTATTTAAGGCCTCGTACATGTTACGAGGCTTTTTTTTTGATGTTTTTTTAAAAGTGACTTGCTAAAATTACGTTTAGTTTAACTTTACCTTTGTTCTGTTTTATTAGATTGTTCTAAACAATGAAAATATTTAATATGTATTCAAAATACATACAGAGGTAAAGTCATGAAATTCATCACCACATTAAAGCAATCCACAACAGGTCTATTGATCATGTTAGTGATGAGTATTGCGTCTTTTCAAATCGCTGATTTACAATTTATGAAGCAATATCAAATCAGTTCGTTAACGATTTGTATCTTGCTTGGTATGATTATTGGTAATGTATTTCCTAAATACTTACCTAAAAGCAGTGAGCCTGGTATCAAATTTAGCCAACAGAAACTCCTTCGTTTAGGTATCATTTTTTATGGTTTCTTTATTACCTTCCAGCAAATTATTGCGGTCGGTTTACCTGGCTTAGTTACCGATGTCATTATCATTGCAACGACTTTCATTGGCGGTACTTTTATCGGTATGAAAGTGTTAGGTCTTGACCGTGAAATCGCAATGCTCACCGCGACAGGTTCTTCTATTTGTGGTGCTGCGGCAATCTTGGCGGCAGAGCCAGTGGTAAAAGCGAAACCTCACCAAACCGCATTGGCAGTGTCAACCGTAGTGATCTTCGGTACGACCGCAATGTTCGTTTACCCACTTATCTTCCATGTATTCCATATCGATCCAAAAGTCATGGGTATCTATACCGGTGCGACTATCCACGAAGTCGCACAAGTGGTGGCCGCGGGTAACGCGATGAATCATGATATTGCGGTAACCTCTGTGATTGTTAAATTGACCCGCGTGATGATGCTGGCTCCATTCCTTGTGGCATTGAGTATTTATCTTGGTAAAAAAGTCTCAAGTACTGGTCAAGCAAGTGAAGAAAAAGCCAAAATCACCATTCCATGGTTTGCGGTTATGTTTGTTGGTGTTGCCGGTATTAACTCAATGAATATCATTCCAGCTGAATACATTCCGTATCTAACGAAAGCGTCTGTCTTCTTACTAACGATGGCAATGGGCGCACTAGGTGTAGATACCAATATTTCTAAAATTCGCGGTGTAGGTATTAAACCTATTATCTTGGCGGTGATTTTATTCGCATGGTTGATTGTGGGTGGTTACGGTATTACGACTGGCGTATTGAGCTTGTTTAGCTAATCCATTTGAGGAGTTTATGATGAAATACCAAAATATTATGTTAGCGGTTGATCTTACTTCTGATTCAAAAGAATTAGTAAAAAGAGCCGAAGAGATCGCCATGTTACATCAAGCTAAGTTGAACCTGATCCATATCGATCCGAACTTCTTAGATACTTATGACGGCGTGATTGATATTAATACCGATGAGTTTCAAGACCGTGTTCACCATGAATCTGTGGTTGAAATCAAAAACATGTTAGCTGAATCGAATGTGATGGTAGATAAATACTTAGTCAGCACAGGGGCGATTGAAGATGAAATCATTCAAGCCGTCTCAGCTTACAATATTGATTTAGTGATGATGGGACACCATAAATCAAGCTTACTACGTCAGGTATTATTATCTCCCTCTGAGCCGCTAGTTCGCGAAATGCCATGTGACTTGTTGTTTATTAAATTGTAATCACGGTGAATCGAAGCGACTTGCATCGCTAAATTAAACCCGAACAAATCCCTTTAAGCTTTTAACTAGAAATAGATTATGGTTTGAAGGGATTTTTGTATTTCATCATAGATAGGGTAAACTTAGCCGCACGTGAATCCCCTAGTTGTATATAGAAGAGTGAATACGGATGTTAAGAGTCGCCATTAATGGGTTTGGCCGAATTGGTCGCAGTGTGCTGCGCGCTTTATATGAAAGTGGTAAAAACCAAGATATTCAGGTGGTGGCGGTCAATGAACTGGCAGAACCTGAAAGCATGGCGCACTTGCTGCAATACGATTCAAGCCACGGGCGTTTTTTTAAAAAAGTGACCCATGAACAAGAACATCTCTTTATTCATCATCAAGATGCGTCATTCGATGCCATTCGTATTCTGCATTTAAAAGACATAAAATTATTACCGTGGAAAGATCTTAACGTCGATATCGTATTAGATTGTACCGGAAAGTTTGGTAATCAAAGTGATGGTCAATTGCATATCCAAGCAGGGGCCAAAAAAGTATTGTTTTCACATCCAGGTGATAACGATCTCGACAATACCATTATTTATGGCGTTAACCACGACAGCTTATTAGCTGAACATAACGTGGTATCGAATGGCTCTTGTACCACTAATTGCATTATTCCTGTGATTAAAGCATTAGATGAAGCGTTTGGAATTGAGTCCGGCACCATCACCACGATTCACTCATCAATGAATGATCAACAAGTTATCGATGCTTACCACCCCGATCTACGCCGTTCTCGCGCCGCCAGTCAGTCAATTATTCCGGTCGATACTAAGTTACATTTAGGCATTGCCAGAATTTACCCAAAATTTGTCGATAAATTTGAGGCAATTTCGGTACGAGTTCCTACAATTAATGTCTCTGCGATGGATTTAAGTGTCACAGTTCACAAAAACGTAAAAGTTGATGACGTAAATCAATCTATTATTGAGGCATCTCGTTGTACATTGGATGGCATATTGGATTACACCGAAGCGCCATTAGTGTCGATTGATTTTAATCACGATGCCCACAGTTCAATTGTGGATGGTTCTCAAACTCGCGTCAGTAATCACCGGCTAGTAAAAATGCTGGTGTGGTGTGATAACGAGTGGGGGTTTGCTAATCGTATGCTGGATACCAGTGTCGCGATGGGGCGATTTTTGTAAAATTGCACATCATTTGAATAAGGTGCGACAAAAAAGCACCTTCGTTAAATGAGAAATAGCTTTGCGCTGATATTTTAGGCGGTTTATTATTTTTACCCTTGAAATAATAAAAGTTAAACCCCAGTATAGAGGTAGATTAAATACGCCTTCCTGACAGAAAAGGAAGATGAGAGTGAAATGCTCTGCCGCCGTTGAGTCACTCCGGCCGCCAAGATCACGCGCACTTTATAGCGTGTACGAATATCATTGCTTGGTTACTTACCGCAGTAAATGGTAAAAACCAAGGGATAAAATCTTCACTATTTTTATAATTTAAACTTCACTAACATTGAGAGAACAAACATGTCTGTAATCAAGATGACTGACCTGGAACTTGCAGGTAAGCGTGTATTTATCCGTGCTGACCTAAATGTGCCAGTAAAAGACGGTAAAGTAACTTCTGATGCTCGTATCCTTGCATCACTTCCAACGATTAAAACTTGCCTAGCGGCAGGTGCTAAAGTGATGGTTACTTCTCACCTTGGCCGTCCTACTGAAGGTGAATACAACGAAGAGTTTTCTCTTGCGCCTGTTGTTAACTACTTAAACGACGCACTAGACTGCGACGTTAAACTAGCAAAAGACTACCTAGACGGTTTAGAGCTTAACGCTGGTGAGTTGGTTGTTCTTGAAAACGTTCGCTTTAACAAAGGCGAGAAGAAAAATGAAGAAGAGCTATCTAAAAAATACGCAGCACTTTGTGACATCTTCGTGATGGATGCGTTTGGTACGGCTCACCGTGCACAAGCATCAACTCACGGTGTTGGTATGAACGCACCAATCGCTTGTGCTGGTCCTCTTCTTGCTGCAGAGCTTGAAGCGCTTGGCAAAGCAATGGATAACCCAGAGCGTCCACTAGTCGCTATCGTTGGTGGTTCTAAAGTATCAACTAAACTAACCGTACTTGAATCTCTATCTAAAATTGCTGACCAGCTAGTAGTTGGTGGTGGTATCGCAAATACCTTCATCGCAGCTGAAGGCCACAATGTTGGTAAATCTCTATACGAAGCTGACTTAGTTGAAACCGCTAAGAAACTAATGAACGATTGTGCAATCCCCGTTGCGACTGATGTTGCGTGTGCAAAAGCATTTGATGAAAACGCAGAAGCTGAAATCAAAAACGTTGCTGACGTTCAAGACGATGACATGATCTTCGACCTTGGTCCAGATTCAACGAAAGTATTGGCTGATATCATCATGGGTGCAAAAACCATTCTTTGGAATGGCCCAGTTGGCGTATTTGAATTCAAAAACTTTGAAGCAGGTACTGCAGGTATTTCTAAAGCAATCGCTGAATCTGCAGGTTTCTCTGTTGCGGGCGGCGGTGACACATTAGCGGCTATCGACAAGTTCGGTATCAAAGCTGACGTATCTTACATCTCAACGGGTGGCGGTGCTTTCCTTGAGTTTGTTGAAGGTAAAGTGTTACCTGCAGTAGCAATGCTAGAAGAGCGTGCTAAAGCATAATATTGAATAAAGCGAGGACAGGTGTTCTCGCTTTTTACGTTTGCTACGCAATTTATGATGATGTTTATGGTTGTTGTCGTACCTTCTTTCTTAGATACCTTGTTGTCTAGATAGCTTGTTGTTACAATCCCGCGCGCTAATCAAGCAAACGTTTACTACATAATTTAAATGATAGAATAAATAGGACTCAACCCATGTCTAAGATCTTTGATTTTGTAAAACCTGGTGTTATCTCTGGTGATGACGTACAAAAAGTTTTCGCAGTAGCAAAAGAAAACAAGTTTGCGCTTCCTGCGGTAAACGTTGTTAACACTGATTCTGTTAACGCAGTATTAGAAGCGGCTTCTAAAGTTAAAGCTCCAGTAATCGTTCAGTTCTCTAACGGTGGCGCAGCTTTCTTCGCAGGTAAAGGCATTAAACTTGAAGGTCAAGGTGCACAAATCCTTGGCGCAGTTGCTGGTGCAAAATACGTACACGCAATCGCTGAAACTTACGGCGTTCCAGTTATTCTTCATACTGACCACGCAGCTAAGAAACTTCTTCCTTGGATCGACGGACTACTAGACGCAGGTGAAGAATACTTCGCGCAAACTGGTAAGCCACTATTCTCTTCACACATGCTAGACCTTTCTGAAGAGTCTCTAGAAGAGAACGTTGAAACTTGTGCTAAGTACCTTGAGCGCATGGCTAAAATGAACATGACTATCGAAATCGAACTAGGTTGTACTGGTGGCGAAGAAGATGGTGTTGATAACTCTGGTATGGACGAGTCTGAGCTTTACACTTCTCCTGAAGATGTTGCTTACGCTTACGAAAAACTAATTGCAGTAAGCCCGCGTTTCACTATCGCGGCTTCTTTCGGTAACGTACACGGTGTTTACCAAGCGGGTAACGTTGTTCTTACTCCAACTATCCTACGTGATTCTCAAGCATACGTTTCAGAGAAATTTGGCCTTCCAGCTAACTCTCTAAACTTCGTATTCCACGGTGGTTCTGGTTCTTCTGAAGCAGAAATCCAAGAGTCTATCGGTTACGGTGTTATCAAAATGAACATCGATACTGATACACAATGGGCAAACTGGGATGGCGTTCGTGCATACGAAGCTGAAAACCGTGATTTCCTACAAGGTCAAATCGGTAACCCAACTGGCGAAGCTGCGCCAAACAAAAAATACTACGATCCACGTGTATGGTTACGTGCTGGTCAAGCGTCTATGGTTGCGCGTCTTGAGAAAGCATTCTCAGACCTTAACGCAAAAGACGTATTATAATTTGTCTTTAACGGTTAATCGTTAAAACATATTTAAGCCTTACTTTAATCAGTAAGGCTTTTTTTATAGCATGAGATCTTGATTGTGAAGTTGTGAAGTTTTTTCACTTTGACGTAACAAAGTGTTTTCATTGCACTGAAAAGTCGATATATTATGTTGTAGCTTTAGGATTTAAATGAATGTTCAATGTATTTGCATTTGTCTTAATTAGGCAGCATAAAGATTGAATATTTAACAACTTAGTCAGGAATAAGGAAGTAACGATGGATGAACAAGATGTGACAGAAGTAGCTTCTGCTATTGCCCCTAAATTAACCGATTGGTTGACGCACAATTCTGATTTATTGGTGCAATATGGCGTCAATATTCTTTCAGCAATTGTTATTCTTTTTATCGGTAATATTATCGTTAAGAAGATCGGCAACAGTGTTGCTAAAATGCTCGAAAAGAAACAAATGGATCAAGCGGTTGTAGACTTTGTTAGCTCCCTTGTACGTTATGTTCTATTTGTCATTGTTTTGATTGCCGCTTTAGGCCGTGTAGGCGTTGAAACCGCTTCTGTGGTTGCGGTTATTGGTGCAGCAGGTTTAGCCATTGGTTTAGCTCTTCAAGGCTCACTAGCTAACTTTGCAGCCGGTGTATTGATTGTTGCTTTCCGTCCATTTAAATCTGGTGATTACGTTGAAATTGCAGGTGTTTCAGGTAGTGTTGAATCGATTCAAATCTTCCAAACGGTATTAACCACACCAGACAACAAAATGATTGTGGTGCCAAATGGTGGCGTTATCGGTGGTCCAATTGTCAACTATTCTCGCCATGCAACTCGTCGTATCGACCATGTAATTGGTGTTTCTTATGGCTCTGATCTTAAGAAAACCAAAGAGGTTATCAGTAAAGTATTAGCCGCAGATAGTCGTATTTTGCAAACGCCAGCCCCTACGATTGGTGTGGTTGCACTTGCAGATTCTTCAGTTAACTTTGTGGTTCGTCCATGGGTGAAAACAGAAGCGTATTGGGATGTATACTTTGATTCTTTACAAGCGATTAAAGAGGCGCTTGATGCAGAGGGTATCGAAATTCCATTCCCACAAATGGATGTGCACATGAATAAAGTGGAAGCGTAATTTCCTCTTTATGATGTAACAAAATACCAAAAGGCGCCTCGTGCGCCTTTTTTGTTGCTACACTGTTTTTATTATTTTACCAATTCCATAAATTTAATGATCGTTCAAAATTGAGTACAGAGAAAAGTGTCAAAGATCATGGATGGCCTTTTCTCAAGCGGCCAAGGACGGATTAGCATTTTTTCGGCGTATTAAATTGATCAAATATTAAAGGGAATTAGTATTGTTAGCTGGCCAGATAGCTATGTTGTTGGTATTACTACGATTGTTAATAAAGAGGTAGGTATGAAAATGTATCGTCGTGTGGTGTTATTACTGAGTTTAAGTGTATTTTCGGCTATGAGTTTAGCCGATGGTGCGGTATCGCATGCCATTTTATCGACCACAGGTTTTGGTCAAGTGGTTGCCAAGCCTGATATGGCAGAGTTTACGGTGGCGATTCAAGCCCAGCGAAGCCAAGCAAAAACGGCTAAGCAAGCAGTCGATAAAATCGTGACTCAGTTTGTTGCTGCTTTAGATGAGCAAGGGATCAAGCGCGCTGATATTGCGAGTGGTAATTTACGCTTAGCACCACAGTATCAATATGAGAAAGATAAAAAGCCAGAGCTGAGTGGTTATCAAGCGAGTCGACATATTACGGTGTCGGTATATCAACTCGACAAGCTCAATCAGTATTTAGATATTGCATTGAAATCTGGGATAAACCGAGTCGATGGGATCCAACTAAAAACTCAAAATGAAGCCAAGTATAAGCAACAAGCGAGACAAGCAGCGATTGAAGATGCCAAGCAAAAAGCAAAAGACTTAGCCAAAGGGTTTGATACCCAATTACTTGGTATTCGCTCTATCCATTATCGTGGTGATATGACCGCTCCTGTTGGCGCTAAAGTGATGATGATGAAAAGTCGTACCAGCGATCAAAGTTATCAAGATCAAAGTATGCTGATCCGCGATCAAGTCGATGTGGTGTATAAAATCAAACAATAGTGTGACCTTTTATTAAGCGCTCAAGGGTGAGGCTGCATCTTTTCGGCGTATTCAAACTGAACCGATCGTAAGTGGAATAGAGATAAAAAAACAGCGACTGAAATAGTCGCTGTTTTTGACTGTCGTTTGATTATGCTGCTAGGACAAATTAATGAAGAAGTCGAGCACGGATAGTGCCTGGTACTGCTTTCATTTTCAGTAGTGCCTCTTCAGAGCGTTCCGCTTCTACATCGATCACTACATAACCCATTTCGGCATTCGTTTGCAGATATTGACCGGCAATGTTAATACCTGCATCTGCAAAAATGGTGTTGAGTTGAGTTAGGATGCCAGGACGGTTCTCATGGATATGAAGCAAACGAGAAGTGCCAGTATGCTCTGGAAGTGATACTTCAGGGAAGTTAACACAAGATAATGTTGAACCATTATCAGAATATTTAGCGAGCTTGCCTGCAACCTCAACCCCAATGTTTTCTTGCGCTTCATGGGTTGAACCACCAATGTGAGGTGTCAGGATCACATTATCAAACTTCATTAACGGTGACTCAAATGGGTCGTTATTGGTTTTAGGTTCGGTTGGGAATACATCCACCGCCGCGCCACTTAAATGCCCTGATTCTAACGCGTCACATAATGCAGGAATATCAACCACAGTGCCGCGGGCAGCGTTAATGAAAATTGCGCCTGGTTTCATTTGAGCAAATTCTTGTGCGCCCATCATCTCTTGAGTGCTGGCAGTTTCAGGAACGTGCAAAGAAATAACATCACACTTATTAAGCAGTTCACTCATGGTCGGAACTTGGGTGGCGTTACCTAATGACAGCTTATTTTCAATATCGTAATAGTAAACGCGCATACCGAGGTTTTCAGCTAAAATACTGAGTTGAGTACCAATATGACCGTAACCAATAATACCAAGACGCTTGCCACGAGCTTCATAAGAGGCATCAGCGCTTTTCTTCCAAATCCCACGATGAGCAAGTGCGTTTTTCTCTGGAATGCCGCGCAGCATTAATAACAGTTGTCCAAGCACGAGTTCTGCCACACTGCGAGTGTTGGAGAATGGGGCGTTAAAAACAGGAATGCCGCGCTTTGCTGCCGCATTTAAATTAACTTGGTTAGTACCAATACAGAAACAACCAACGGCAACGAGTTTTTCTGCCGCATCAAATACTTCTTGAGTCAGATTTGAACGAGAGCGGATTCCAACGAAGTGTGCATCTTTAATTGCTTCTAACAGCTCATCTTCTGGTAGCGAGCCCTTATGGTATTCAATGTTGGTGTAGCCAGCCGCTTGAAGTACCTCAACGGAAGATGGATGTAAGCCTTCCAATAGAAGAATTTTTATTTTGTCTTTATCGAGAGAGTTTTTGCTCATTTAACGTCGTCCTTAATTATCAATGAAGAGATGCGCACTTTCCAAAACTGCCAACAAAAATTGGCAAGTATAAGAGTTTTTGTGATCCATGTGCGTCTGTGTAGATTAAAGTATCAAAAAAATGTGAACTTGGGTAAGACTATTCGCATATAAAGTATAAAAAAACGGCATCAATGAGATGCCGTTATAAGTTTGGAGATAAATAATCAGAATTAACTGGCTTTAATTATGCTTCAATTTTTGCGCCTTCAGCGGTACCTGTGATCACGACATCAGCGCCACGATGAGCGAATAAACCGACCGTAACCACACCAGCTAAACCATTTATTGTGGTTTCTAATCCTTTAGGATCGACAATTGCAAGGTTATGCACATCGAGAATGATGTTGCCGTTATCGGTCACCACACCTTGACGATATTCAGGAGTGCCACCAAGTTTGACTAGTTCACGTGCCACGTAAGCGCGAGCCATTGGGATAACTTCAACCGGCAGAGGGAACTTACCGAGAACATCGACCGCTTTAGTGCCATCCACGATACAAACAAAAGTTTTAGACATCGCCGCAACAATTTTTTCACGCGTAAGTGCCGCGCCGCCACCTTTGATCATGTCGCGTTGGGCGTTGATTTCATCTGCGCCATCGACATACACATCTAAGCCTGCCACTTCATTTGAATCAAACACTTCAATGCCTAATTCTTTTAATTTTTCCGTTGAAGCAACTGAGCTTGATACCGCCCCTTCAATTTGACCTTTCATTGTCGCTAGAGCATCAATAAAGTGATTAACCGTTGAACCAGTACCAACACCAACGATGCTGCCTGGTTTTACGTAATCTAATGCAGCCCAACCGGCGGCTTTTTTCATTTCATCTTGGGTCATGCGTAGCTCCTAGCTATGGATAGAGGGGGGATTAAGTCTGATCGATATAAACGTTTGCGCAGGATTATAACGCGTTAAAATTATTTTCCCAGTGCCAAATCTGTTTTGGGGTCACAATTGTGGCGAGCGGAATATCCCACAGTTGGATTGGCAGCTGAGCGACTTTTTGGCAATCATGCGCTAAGCCAATGGCGCTTGCCCCTGTGCCAGTCTCAAACCCTCTTTCTAAGGTGCGATCATAATAACCGCCGCCCATGCCTAAGCGTTGTCCGCTATCATCAAACGCGACTAAGGGGGTGAAAATAATATCGACACTGGCAAGCGGACATATTTGAGTTTTATCGAGCTTGGGTTCCAATATGCCATATTGATTGGCGATCATCGGTGTGGTCGGGGTGTAATTAAGAAAAAGCAGTTGGCCTTTAGAGAAAGGATGAATAACCGGAAGTAGCACTTTTTTATTTTGTTGCCATAGCCATTGGATGGTTGGCATGGTATCGACTTCACCATCAACGGACAGGTACAGTGCGATTTCTTGAGCTTGATCTATTTGGGGGAGTTGTTGAATGTGACTAAGCAGATCTAATCCTGCTTGGGTTTGCTCTTGTGCAGAGAGAGTTTGTCGTTTTTGTCGAATAGAGGTGCGGATTTGGTCACGCGAGAGAGCGTCGTTCATAGCTGACCTCTAAAAGAGAATACCCCAATGTGCCGTTGAGAATCGATGGACCTATGAACCAGCGAGTTCAAGGCGGATCAGTAATGTTAACCGTAGGCTTCTCGATACGAGCCGAGCTTGCACAATAGCTTTCAAATACTAATCCTGGTTTGTTGCTTATCGGCTCAGGGACTTAAATCCTCTGACAAACACACCAGGGTATATTTTGTTGCACCGTTTACTGAGTGTTATTGGAAACATTCAATAGGATGCAAATTTTTTTGTTGTGACTATAAATTAAGCAATATTAATGATTTAAGACTTGTTCGGTAATGCTTGCTCTAATGTTAAGGTCAAATGCTCTAAGCGCTCATTGATTTGAGCCGAATTGTGCACTTGTTGCTGCAGTTCATTAAGTTCATAACAGGCATTAAGAGCGGCAATGATCAGTAGTTGTTCAATGTTGCTTACCTTAGTACGTTCAGTCATCTTGTTCAAGCGTTGATTCAGCTCATCAGCGGCAGCCTGCAAGGATTTTTCTTGTCCTGAAGGGCAGTTGACACGAGTGAGTTTTCCTAATATTTCGACTTCCACTATGGTGTACTCTTTATTGCTGATGATAAAATAATCAACTCATTCACATTATGGTTAATATCCATAATGTGAATGAACTTGATCTCATTGAAAGGCAAACTATAGGCTAAACCCTTGCTATTGTTCAAGCATTTCAGTGCATAGAAGGGGGATTTTGCTGATTGTTGAGCAATTCGATTATAAAGTAACTTAATTATACTCCGATTATGGTTTTCGGTAGCCGCTGGGAATTGATATACTCGAACTCATTATCATTAAAGAATGCCTGCTTATTTGTATCGCTTTCTTTTTTATTGATTCATTCATTACCATTATAGCCAAGTGAGATATTTCATGACTCAAATTCGCCTGCCTGAATACACCTTAGCCCAAACTGAACTTACTGCCGCCTCGTTATCGGTTACTCCTGCTGAATTGCAAGGTTTGATCGCCGGAATGTTATGCGGTGGTTTGCCTTTAGAGGGACAAAATTGGAAGGTCTTACTACAAGATTACACCAATGAAGGTTTGGGTTGGGGCAGCAAAGCGATGCAAATGGCAGAGCTCGTCTATGCGGTTTCTGTGGCAGAGTTGACCGGCACTGACATGGAATTCAATTTACTATTACCAAGTGATGATGATTTACTAGCGTACGCAGACGGTACATCCGACTGGGTGAATCATTTTATTTCTGGTCTTGGGTTATCGGGCGCGACTTTAACCAAATTATCGACTGAAACCAAAGAAGCCTTAGCGGATCTAGAAGAAATTTCGAAATTGGGTATCGACGAAGACGACGATCTACAAGAGCAAGCTATTTTACTTGAGCAAGTGCTTGAGCATGTGAAAGTGTGTGTCTTAACTATACATTCTGATCTAGGTGCAAAACCGGCCATAAACGCAGAAGTTTCGAGCAGCAAAACATTACATTAATGCTTGCGGGTTCAAGTTAACGACAGGGTCTTTCAGCCACAATAGTCGTTAATCAAAAGTGTGTTTTTAATAACCAGAGAGACTTATGAAGCAGTATGATGTTGTGATTGTGGGCGCGGGAATGGCGGGCTCAACCTTGGCTTTAGCTTTACATCGTTTGTGTCACGGCAATCTTTCTATTGCGGTGATTGAAGCGCATCCAGTTAATAGCGAGCAACATCCAGGCTTTGATGCTAGAGCTATTGCTTTATCGTATGGCACCGCCAATATCTTAAAAATACTCGGGTTATGGGATAAGTTTTCAGCAATCAAAACCGCCATTACGGATATTCAAGTTTCAGATCGAGGACACCTTGGTTTCACTGATATTGATGCTAAATCACAAGGGGTGGATGCACTTGGTTATGTGGTCGAACTGGCGGATGTTGGGCGATTATATCAAGCTGAATTAAACAATACCGAATTAAACAACACCGAATTAAATCATGCCGCCATTGACTATTTTTGTCCCGCTCAAGTTAAACGCATTGAGCGTAGTGTTGAACAAGTAGTGATTGAACTTAACGATGGCAATCACCTCCAGGCAAAACTATTGGTTGCCGCGGATGGGGCACTATCTCAAAGTTGCCAGTTACTGGATATTGAACTCAATGAAGTTGATTTTGAACAACATGCCGTGATCGTGAATGTTTCTACTCAACTGCCACCCAATGGTAAAGCATTTGAGCGTTTTACTTCATCTGGCCCTTTGGCCTTTTTGCCGATGTCGGATCAGCGCAGTTCAGTGGTGTGGTGCTTACCACCGCAACAAGCAGAGCAAATACTAGCGCTTGATGAGCTGGCATTCACTCAAGCGTTACAGCAACAATTTGGTTGGCGTTTAGGGGCGATCACGAAAGTTGGCGTGCGTGCCAGTTATCCATTATTGTTACGCTATCGAGAGTCGGTGATCTCGCATCGTTTTGCGGTAGTGGGAAATGCCGCGCAAACCTTACACCCTATTGCAGGGCAAGGGTTTAATTTAGGGATCCGCGATGTGATGAGCCTAGCGGAGAGCATCACTCAGGCATTTGAACAAGGACAAGATATTGGCGCATATACTGTGTTGTCGCAATATCGTCAATCTCGCGAGCAGGACCGAAATCAAACCATGTCACTGACATCCAGTTTAGTGAATATATTTTCTAATGATTGGCTTAGCCTGCGGGTGGGTCGCAACCTTGCTTTAATGGCAATGGGTAATCTATCTTGTATTAAACAGCCTATAGTTAAACGAACTATGGGATTAGTGGAGCGATAACATGCAAAGTTTTGATATTGCTATTGTGGGTGGCGGCATGGTGGGACTTGCCTTAGCGGCGTCTTTTGCCGACTCTAACTTGCGAGTCGCCGTGATTGAAGGTGTTGAACCCAATCAAGAACTCGACAGTATGCCAGATACACGGGTGTCGGCATTAAGTCGTGCCAGCGAGCTATTTTTAAAGAACCTACAAGCTTGGGATGGTATCGCTGCCCGCCGTCTTGCGCCTTATGTTGCAATGGAAGTGTGGGAAAAAGACAGCTTTGCCCGCCTTGAATTCCATGCGGATGAATTATCCCAATCGAATATCGGCCATATTGTTGAAAACCGAGTGATCCAATTAGCGTTATTAGAGCGAGTAAAAAACCTTGCTAACGTCTCATTATTTATGCCTAATCGTTGTAGCAAGATGGTGGTTGGTGAAAGCGAAGCTTGGATCACGTTAGAGACTGGTGATTCACTTACGGCAAAATTAGTTGTGGGTGCAGATGGCGCGAATTCGTGGGTAAGAAAACAACAAGACATTCCGCTGACCCATTGGGATTATGGCCATAGTGCGATTGTAGCTAATATCCGTACCACTGAACCGCATCAAGGTGTTGCACGCCAAGTTTTTACTCCGCAAGGACCTATCGCGCTGCTGCCATTGTCTGATCCTCATTTATGCTCATTAGTCTGGTCAACCGAACCTAATCGCGCCGATGCATTGGTTGAGCGTTCCGAAATGGCGTTTAATCAAAGCTTAACCACTGAATTTGATGTGCGTTTGGGTGTATGCCAAGTCGAAGGAACTCGCAGCGCATTTCCATTAAAAATGCGTTATGCGCGTGATTTTGTGCAAAATCGAGTAGCGTTAGTCGGGGATGCCGCGCACACCATTCATCCACTGGCGGGGCAAGGGGTTAACCTTGGTTTTCTAGATGCAGCAAGCTTAGCGGAAGAAGTGCTTTCTCTATGGCAAAGCGGTGAGGATATAGGTTTACATCGTAATTTGCGTGGCTATGAGCGTTGGCGTAAAGCTGAAGCGGCCAAAATGATTGCTGCGATGCAAGGCTTTAAAGATTTGTTTGCTGGTGGCAATCCGGCTAAGAAGTTAGTTCGAGGCTTAGGTATGCAATTTATTGGTCATATGCCGGGCATGAAAGAAGAAATGATGAAGCGAGCATTAGGAATTACTGGGAAGTTACCTAGCTTAGTCAAATAAGATCATTTAATCTTTGATCAATTTGAATACGCCGAAAAGACGCTGATCCATCCTTGGTCGCTTGAGAAAAGGCCATCCATGGCCTTTGACACTTTTCTCTGTATCCAATTTTGATCTATGATTAAACGCTTTGAATGGGGCGAATATCCACATCAGAAATAGAATTAAAATGGCATAAAAAAGGCTTGATCGGTAAACGATCAAGCCTTTTTTATGCACAATACCTGAGCAGCAACTTACTGTGATGGGTCTTACATCGCAAAGGTGCGAATACGGTTGATGGCTAAATTAATTTCTTTGACAGTTTGGTAGTGTTTATTTTCTGGCTGAGCTGGAACCATTAACTTGGCATTGTCGAACTCAAACTTACCCATACCGTCTATTTCGATATAACCTTTAAATAGGCGGCTAATGTGCTTGGCGATTTGTTCTGGAGTGTAACGTTGTAAGCGTTCACCAGCACCCTATTGACAGGCGAATGTGACGATCATCACTTGATCTACAATTGCCTATTGAACGATCCTTTTTATGCTTCATTATCTTCACATGAGCAGAAAAAAAGAACCTAAATA